>NZ_DBPF01000036.1:0-137 GCF_002299355.1 Catenibacterium sp. UBA627 | reverse complement strand
AGAACTTGTCCACTCGCTGTTCTGTACTGTCCACGATGTATTCTCTTTCCACTGAAAAGGTATTCTTCAGTATCATTACTCTTATAGACTGGTATGACATCCTTATCCCAGAAGCTAGCCTTTGATGTATAGGACTC
>NZ_DBPF01000123.1:13310-25172 GCF_002299355.1 Catenibacterium sp. UBA627 | reverse complement strand
GAAATACAAGAATCTTTAGACTATATTGAACAGAAGAAAGAACTCTATAGAGATATGCAGGAAGGTAGGAAGCCTTATGTAAGTTACGTTTATCATGTGGAGAATTAGGTGATACTATGATAGGTACAGTAGATTTTAATATGATTCTAGAATTGAATCATTTATTGAAGAAGAAAGGCTATGATTATTCTGTTCATTCTATTGGTGGATGTGCAAGCTGTGGTCTTAATTTGAGATGTGAGGGAGAAGAAAGTGATTTAGAAGATGTGATGAAGGTCATAAATGACTTTCTTAAGAAGAAGTGGTTAAAGGCTGTTCCGAGTCTGGAAGATCCCTATACTCTTGGTATCATCTCTACATTTTATAAGGAGGACAAGTGATGTTTCAGTTAAACTATCAAAGTCATAAATCTGTCTATGAACAGATTGTAGATAATATTAAGGAACAGATTATAACAGGTGCATTAAAAGAAAATACCCAATTACCCACTGTAAGAGAACTCTCTCAACTATTAACTATTAATCCTCATACAGTTCAAAAAGCATTTCAGACATTGGACCAGGAAGGCTATATCTATACAATTGCGAATAAAGGTACTTTTGTATCATCAAGAAAACATGTAAAGATAGATGAACAGAAAGTCGATGATACGATTCATGTGATTGTAGAAGGTTATAAAGAATTAATCTATATGGGTATGACTCAAGATGAAATACATAATAAGATTTTAGAATATATGAAAGGAAGACCTCATGATTAAAGTAAAAGATTTATATAAAGTTATTGATGGTGAGGTTGTCCTTGATCATCTCAATATGCAGGTAGAAGAAGGGTCTATCTATGGTTTGATTGGTCCTAATGGAGTAGGTAAAACAATACTCATTAGACATCTAGTGGGTGTCTTAAAACAAGATGCAGGAAAGATCTTTATAGAATCACAGCCTGTGTATGAAAATATAGAATTAAAAAGAAAGATAGGCTATATATCTGATGCGATGTATTTCATAGAAACAAACTTAGAAAGAAATGCGAAAGTCTATAAAGACCTCTATCCATCATGGAATCAAGAAAGATTTGAAGAACTCTACAAAAGATTTAAATTAAATCCTACAAAGAAGATACAGACATTCTCTAAAGGAATGAGAAAACAAGCATCCTTTTGTTTGATTATGTCTACAATGCCTCAATATCTTATTTTAGATGAACCTATAGATGGATTAGATCCAGTCGCAAGAAAATTAGTTTGGAAATATATTATTGATGATGTTGCCCAAAGGAATCTAACAGTTCTTATTTCTTCTCATAATTTAAAAGAATTAGAAGGAATAGTGGATCATGTAGGTATATTGTATAAGGGTAAGATTATGAGAGAGTTTGATTTAGAATATATTCAAACGCATATTCATAAAATACAGGTTTCATTTGGAGATAAAGAAGTTAATTTAGATGATTTAAATATTGTGTATCAGGAGGAAAGAGGTTCAGTAAAAATATTGATTATTGAAGACTCTCTTTCTAATATTAGAAAGGTTATAGGAGATCAATCTCCTCTTATCTTTGATATACTTCCTTTAAGTTTGGAAGAACTCTTTATGTATGAAGTAGGAGGAGAAGATGATGATATCCAAAAACTCATATTTTAATAAAACCTTCTTTAAAAACCTCATGAAACGTTTCTGGATCATTGGTCTAGGGATGATGGTATCCTATGTTTTATTATATCTTTATCCTATCTACCAGGGCGCAAATTCAGAGGGGTATCAATACTATGCAGCATATCTCAAGGGATCTTATTTTACAGGTAATCTTATTATCTCTACTATTGCGGTACTTACAAGTGTGGCTTTACTCTATTTCTATCATAACCGTACAGCCTCTACAATTATTCATTCTATGCCTATTAAAAGATCAGAACTCTATTGGACATCTTTTACTGCAGGGATGATTTTAATGTTTGTACCTCTTATTCTTACAACAGGGATACTCATATTCTATGGGAAAACCATTCCTTTATATTATAGAGAACTTTCAATCAACCATTGTCTAAGCTGGTTTTTGATTCAAAGTGCAATCATATTCTTTGCGTATGGAATTACACAATTCTGTGGTATTATCACGGGTAATCTCTATACACATTGTATATTAGGAGTATTTTTTAATAGTTTACCTTGGCTTAGTTCACAGTTTTTTACTATTCTTAAATCAGCCTTTACTTATGGTGTAGAAGAACCTTCTGTCACTTTTGAGAACTATTCTACTGCCTTTAATTATGCATTAAATCTAGAAAAATGGCTTACATTACGTACTCTTGCTTATTTGACTATTTATATTGCGATAGGCATCAGTTTAGTCTTTATTGCCTACCTCATTTATAAACGTGTTAAATTAGAATACATAGGTTCTTCTGTTGTTTTTGACCGTTTAAAAGATATAGTTGTCATTATAGGGACTCTTGTACTCTCTTCATTTGTGACATTCTTATTTATATCCAATGAAACATCTATTCATACAATGCGTATCACTTTTGTGATTATAGGTATCATTGTTTCATTTATAGGTTACTATATTTCAAGAATGATTGCAGATATGACACTTTATGTCTTTAATAAGAAGAACTTTAAGAAGTTTATCATCTATCTTGTGGTTTTCTCACTCATGTGCGTCTTCTTTGTCTTTGATATCACAGATGAAGAAAATAAGATTCCAAAAACAGGTACTGTATCTTATGTGACATTCAGTTCTGATTATTCAGGTAATCAAGATGTTAGATTGAATGATTCTGATTCTATTGATATTATTCATGATATACATAAAGATATCTTAAAAGCACCACATAACTCTAATGATTCTTCTCATTATTTCAGCATTACTTATCATCTCGTAGATGGTAAAACACTCACACGTTCCTACAACATCTCACAGGACTGCTTTGATAAATATGTGAAGGATGATATGAAGTCTCTTTATACAAATGTCTCTTATATGAACCAGATCTTTAGAAATATGCATTGGGTAGAAGTATCTGTTATGAACTATACAGATGATACAACGGATGATACAGTTTATTTAAAAGAAGATGACTTTAGAGGTTTGAAATATGCCTTAAGAAAGGATTATGAAACTCTTTCAATGGATACTATTTCAGACGCAATTAATAACTATAATTATAGTATTGAAGTCATTAATGATGCAGACTATGTACTCACTTTCTATATTAATAGGGATTTTGAGAATACAGTGACATACTTTAAAAAGAGAGGTTATTATAGAAAGATATTTAAGTGAAAAGGCGCATCACCAATAGGTGATACGCTTTTTACTTTACAATATAGAACTGTGCACTGTAGGCAGGTAATGTCATTTCTATTTCATTCTTTATGTGAATTTCTTTATCTAGATTATGTGATTTTCCACTATATAATTCATTATCTGAATTTAATAGAAGAGTCAATGTTTCAGGCTGATCTACTTTATAAGTATATGTCTTATCTACATTATGGAAGTTAAAGAAAGCGACTATTGTTTCTTTATCACTCATACGTTTAAAGACATAAATACAATCCTGTTCCTGATGACAATCCACCCATTTAAATCCTCTTTCACTAAAGTCATACTGTGATAAAGAAGGATGTGTTAAATAGATGTTATTTAATTCTCTCATGAAGTGAAGGAAAGAATCATGCATAGGATACTTCAATAAGAACCAGTCTGGTTCCTTTGTTTCATCCCATTCTCTAAACATCGCAATCTCATTACCCATGAAGTTAAGTTTCTTACCAGGATGCGCAAACATATACATATAAAGTGCCTTCACCTGTGCAAACTTCTCTTCATACTCACCATACATCTTATCAATAATAGTCTTCTTACCATGCACCACTTCATCATGTGAGAATGGAAGTATAAAATGTTCATTATAGAAATACATCATAGAGAATGTAAGCTTATGATAGAAAGAAGGTCTTTCTTCTGGAGTCTTCATAAAGTAATCTAATGTATCATTCATCCAACCTAAATCCCATTTATAATCAAAACCTAAACCACCTTGATCAACAGGACGTGTTACACCTTGATAAGAAGATGAATCTTCGGCAAAAAGAAGAGTATGAGGAACTCTCTGTTTAAGTCCTCTATTAAAGTTCTGAACAAAGCGAATCGCTTCTCTATTCTCTCCACGACCACTATTACCCTGCCAGTAAATAAGATTACCAACTGCATCTAGTCTTAAGCCATCAATATGATATTCCTTTAACCAGTAATATGCAGAAGAATTCAAGAATGAACATACATCCCCACGAGAATGTTGGAAATTACATGTACCCCATTCACTCTTACCTACTGCATCATTAGGATAATTATAAAGAGGTGTACCATCATAGTTATTCAAACCAAATCCATCAATCGCAAAATGAACAGGTACGAAATCAAGAATAACCGCAATATTATTTTCATGACACTTCTCTACAAAATATCTTAAATCATCAGGAGTACCATAACGAGATGTAGGTGCAAAATAACCAGTAGGCTGATAACCCCAGCTTAAATCATTAGGATATTCATTTAAAGGCATGATTTCTAAGAAGTTATAATGATTCTCTTTTAAATAAGGAATAATTAAATCAGCCATTTCACGATATGTATACCAGTCATCTGCTTTTTCACCTGGTTTCTTCCAAGAACCAAAATACATTTCATACACATTAATAGGCATATCTTCACTAAATCTTTGATTCATCCAAGCATCATCATGGAATGTATACTGATTCATATCATAAATAATAGATGCATTATTAGGACGTACTTCACTTGTATACATATAAGGATCACAATGATCTACAAAAGACCCATTATTATAAATACGATACTTATACATCTGTCCCACTTTAGCATTTGATATAGTTGCTT
The DNA here is from genome assembly GCF_002299355.1 of Catenibacterium sp. UBA627. Lineage (NCBI taxonomy): Bacteria > Bacillati > Bacillota > Erysipelotrichia > Erysipelotrichales > Coprobacillaceae > Catenibacterium > Catenibacterium sp. UBA627. The sequence goes on along the minus strand of NZ_DBPF01000123.1, from coordinate 20,267 downwards.
CAAAGAACTGACCATTTCCACAACGATTCATAGGTGTTTCCTGCCAACCATTAAATTCCCCAATAACTGCCACATGAGATGCTGCTGGCGCATATGTTCTAAAAGTCACGCCATTCATATGAACAAAAGCGCCAAGATACTTATAAGTCTCAAACTCCTGACCATTATAAAAATTATTAAAATCCATATGTTACCCTCCAATTTCTCTACTCTAATCGTATGATAAATAGAAGAAAATTTCATCTGACATTTTAAACGATTTGTTTGGAATTACGCATGTAAAAACCCTCCACTTAAGGGAGGGTTTGGTGATGATTATAAGTGATAATCCATAGGATATGTTAAGTATTCTAGTGTATCTAACTGATCAACAGTGACAACGCCAGCTGGTGCTCTAAGTAAGCTAGGAATTCTGTTTACTATAGTAGCACATGTATGTTCTACTGTAGCTGGTTTAACTACATGGAATTCAGTATCTGGTTCACCAGTAATCTTCCAATCGCACATATCACCATCATCAGGACCATATACCTTACCAATGCACTGTGTTTCAATAATAGGACCCTGGAAAGTTTCTGTAGTAACGACTGCAGCCATACCAATACAATTTCCTTTTGGAATTGTTGCACCCATTGTTTCAGAATATAAATCAGTATCGTGGAAATAAGGTACACATTTTTGTGTCTGAGACTTAATAGTCCATCCCATGCGAGATGCGAGAGCTTCATTTGAGTTCCATACATAAGATGGTTCAATTTCTTCAGGATGGGCAATTGTTGCTTCAAACTCTTCAGGTGTTAAACCTACACCATGAGCTTTCGCAAGGGCTAAACCATATTCTTCTACATTATAACTAACTGCCCCTTCAATCTTAGTAATAGTATGACAAGAACCAGCCACTAAACCAACCATGTTCACCCAGAATGTATCTTCCATACCACTACCTACAAATGTACATCCTGTTTCTTTCGCAAGAACATCTAACTTATTCATTCTCACTGGATCAGTTGTCCATGCATCTGTTGCTTCTTCACATGTAGTGATGACATTAATACCTCTACTTAAGCACTTTTCAAAATGATCAAAACAATCACTCACAAGTGAGAATAATGTCACGACTGCAACATCAGCATCACAATGATCTAAAACTTCATCGGCATCACTGCTGATCTTTATTCCAGTCTTAATACCTAGTTCTGCATAATCACCTACATCCATACCCACAATTGCAGGATTATTATCAATGGCTCCTACAATCTGCGCACCTTTCTCATACAAATAGCGTAAGATGTATTTACTCATCTTACCACAACCATACTGTACAACTTTAATCTTTTCCATAAGAATTACCTCCTAACTAAAGGATAAACCCTCATCAATGATGAGGGTCAATCTTTTTGTAGGCAATTGGGACTTGTAATCTTAGATACATAGAACGTTCATTATCTTTGAAGAATGTAAGTTCTATTAATACTTCACATATATAATCACCAATCACTTCATAATTATTATCCATACAATACTTTAATAATCTTCCTGCATACTCTTTCTCATTATTAAAATCATCCATATAAATACAAGCATACATGCCACTTTCTAATGTCTGTACAGATTCCTTTTTTGGAAAGTGTTCATCTACAAAAATAAATATATCATGCGTGATAAATTCCTGTTTCAGGAATCTCTTTCTTTTAAGAAAAGTTCCCACATTACAATAATAGATTTGGGGAAGATGTTCTTCTAATAATTGATCTTTGAATTCTTTGAGTATTACTTCATACCCATCCTGATCATAATCATAGAAGTTCTTATTCACTCGTTTGGCATAGATATGACGTTCATCAATATACTCAGTTGTCAAAGTGCCAGGTGTAGGGGATTTGCGGTATCTTTCAAGAGAATAGATTGTACGTTTGATTGCATTTCTTTTGCGTATAATATCATCCATCTCTTTTTCTGTAGAACGCTGTTTCTTAATCAGTATCGCTTCTATAAGAGTAGGATCTTCTTTATCCAATAATTCCTTGATTTCCTTCAAGTTCATTCCTAACTCCTTCATATAACCTATTAGATCAAGTCTTGCATTCTGCTTCATATCATAATAACGATAGCCTGTATCTTCATCAATATAGATAGGTGTCAATAACCCCCACTTATCATATAAACGGAGTGTATTAATACTTACATGATTAATTTTAGCCATCTTCCCAATAGAAATTAAACCCTCATGCATACAATCACCTCTTTCTATAATTCTACCATTTTTTGAAGACTAACCTGTAAGAAAAATGTTAGAATGGGGAAAGAAGTGGTTAAGGTTTGTCTATACTTACTGACACAATTAGAAAACAGTTCAAAGAAGGGGACTTCTTAGTAGAAGATGCACTTACAATGAGTCAAGTATTGACTCATCATAATGTCCCTCATATGTATAGATACTATGTAGGAGATAAACCTCTCAATCATGTCTTTCATTGTAATATAAAACTCAAGGAAGCAACACAATGTAATGATGAGGAATGTCAATTCTTCAGGAACTATTAAAAGGTTATTCGTCATCCGAATAACCTTTTAAAGCACTTATTTTAAACCAAATAATGTTTCAATACACGAATCATCCATAACTCTATCTGTCACAGGCATATCTGCATGTTTTAGTAAAGAGTCTACATGGTCTTTAATTGTCACATCTACAAGCTTATTGACATCAATACCTCTGAGTTCAAAAAACAAGAATGGATTCTCATCTAATTTAGCACCTATACCATAAAGTACTGCAGCGACATGCTTACACATAATAGCCCAGTCAGGACAGCTGCAATTAAAACTTATTTCTCTTTGAGAAGGAAACAAACCATGCTTTGATAAGAATAGATCTTTTAAGTCTTCGGGGAATTCTCCATTGAGAAGCTGCTGGAGATTCTGAATCTGTGAACTGCATTGATCTATAATCTCTTCACATACATCTTCTTTAAGGGGGCTGATATTAATTTCTACCTTATAAGGTGTTCTTCGTGTACCTTGTACACGTGCTTTTACTTTACCTTTCACAATCTGTAAATCAATAACAGCACCTGTTTTCACATATCTTTTTCCACGTGTAAGGCGGCTAGAATAATCGGCATATTGTTCAATATTCTGACACCAGGCAATACCCCACCAGCTCTTTGCGATTTGTCTACCTTCAATCACTATTGGGTGTAATTCTTTTCCTTTACTTTTCGCATTATTCACACTTTGTTGGGCTTTTCTCTGTAGTTCTCCCACACTGATCTGTGAATATTGCATACTTGTTTTCCAATATCTTCCCATATGCTACACATCCAATCTGAATAAATCCAATAATTCTTTTGTATCCATTTCAGTAATCCATTTTTCCTGTCCAGTCGCAAGTATAGATTCAGCAAGTTCCTGTTTTGATTCAATGATCTGGTCAATCTTTTCCTCAATTGTGCCATTTGAAACAAGCTTATGCACAAAGACTTCTTTTGTCTGTCCAATACGATATGCTCTATCACTTGCTTGATTTTCTACAGCTGGATTCCACCAGCGGTCAAAATGAATCACATGATTTGCGGCAGTAAGATTAAGTCCTGTACCAGCCGCTTTAAGTGATAACACAATATAAGGGACATACTCATCTTCATTATTGAATTTTTCTACAATCTCTGTACGTTTCTTGGCAGGAATACCACCATGAATAATATATCCCTTTTTATGGAATATAGATTCTAGATAATATGATAATGGTTCACACATTTCCTTATATTGCGTAAATACCAATACTCTTTCTCTCTTCTCATAGATTGTTTCACATAATTTCTTCAACATCGCATACTTACCACTATCTTTTGGATTGAAGTTGGTATCATGAATAAACTGATCAGGATGATTACAAATCTGTTTAAGTCTTGTAAGTAAACCTAATACAATACCTCTACGTTCCATTCCTTCTGATTCGAGTATTAAATCTTCTGCCTTTTCTACTTCCTTGCGATATAAGACAATCTGCCTCTTAGAGAGATCTACATGTTCTGTAATTTCCATTTTATCAGGTAAATCAGAAATAATAGATTTATCTGTTTTTAAACGTCTTAAAATAAAAGGGGAAACCATCATCTTTAGTTTAGTTATATATTCAGGATAGGCTTGTACTTTCTTTGTATAGTTCTTAAAATCTGTAGCACTTCCTAATAATCCTTTATTTAAGAAATCAAATAAAGACCATAAATTAGATAAATCATTTTCAATCGGAGTCCCTGTCATCGCAATACGCATTTGACTTGGAATCTTCTTAATAGCCCTTGTCTGTTTTGTAGCGGGATTCTTTATAGCCTGTGCTTCATCTAAAATCAAACAATCCCATACACGTTCCTGTAGACACTCCATACGCAAAGCCATTCCATATGTTGTAATAGTCGCAAAACAATCTTCATCTAAAATATTTGTTTTACCATGAAGTATATGATATGTCATACGAGGCGCAAATTTATCTATTTCCTTTGACCAGTTACCAAGCAAAGATGCAGGAACAATCAATAACACATGACTCTCTTTATTATTCTCATACATCTTCTCTAAGAAAGAAATAACCTGTATTGTCTTACCTAATCCCATATCATCTGCAAGACAGGCACCAAAACCTAAATCATTCATTTGATTCAGCCAATTATAACCATTCTTCTGATAAGGACGAAGTGTTGCCTTTAAATACTTAGGTTTTGCCTTGTTTCTAATCTTTGATGGGTCCTTTAACTGCCCTAGAGTTTCTCTTAACCACTTACCATTAGATATCTGTACACCTAAATCAACATCCACATTATCTTCATCAGATATATATGTCTTTGTGAGAGCATCTTTTAAAGAAATCGTTCCATCATATTTTTCCATCTGTTCAAGAAGCTGTTGGAGCTTATTATGATTGATTTCTACCCATTGACCCTTTAACCAGCCAAGACCTTCTTCCATCTTTAATAATTCGCTGATTTCTTTTTTAGTCAATGCATGTCCATTTACTATGAGTGAAGGCTGTGCTGATAAAATAGATTCAAAACCTAATAGAGAAGGCTTCTTTTCTCCAATATTCACATTAATCTTAACTGAAGAATACTTCTTCTTCCACCAGTTTGGTACTCTACACTTAATACCAGATGCTTCAATATCCGGAACACTTTTAAGTAAAGTATAAGCTTCTTGACTTGTTAATCGGATAGGATGAAACAAATCACCTGTTTCCATGAATTTCGCAATTAAACCTATTTTCTGTGCGACATCATTGAGACATGATAATAGATCTAATAATTGTTTCTGATCATTCTTGTATTCAATAAGTGCATGTTTTAAAGGCATATGTACTATTCTGTTTTCTATATCTTTTGTTGCATATGTGGCAAGAAATGCGAAAGGAAACTCAGAATCTTCTTCATTCTCTACTAAATGAAAATAAATTCTTTTTGCAGCCTTTAAATCCTGAGACTTTTCTTGAAGATACATTTGTGCTGTACCTTTATAGGATGTCATATCCTTTTTAAATTGTTCATTTAAATGTTTAATAATATTTTTAATCCATCTCTCATTGATATATTCTGTACCAATCGCAAATGGAATCATAGACATGAGATAATCTAAATCATCATCAGATAATTCTATGATTGTCTCTTCTCTTGCAACTTCTAATTCAGGACTACGACTCAATACTTCAATAAACTTCTGTGATAATTGGTATAAATAAAAAGCACTAGGAGTCAGTCCTTTCAAATTATTTTTAAAGCCCAACTCATAAAGAGCTGCATACTTATTCTCTTTAAACAATTCAGCCCATGCTGAATCTTTCGCTTCATCAATATGAAAACTATTTTTAGTAAATATGAAATTGAGTTGATCCATAAAATGTACCTCCTGTATTTATTCTAACATACAAAAAGAGGTTGCAACAATTACTGTTGCAACCTCGATATTTTATAACCCTGTATATCCCATTAAATCAAAGTCTACCTGCTTAGCAACGTCACGGCCTTCTCTAATAGCCCATACGACTAAAGACTGACCTCTACGGACATCACCTGCACTATATAACTTACTAATATTCGTATGATGATCATTTTCATCACATTTTACAGTATTTCTTGCATCTAATTCTACACCAAATGCATTAATGACTGGTTTCTGTGCCCCAATAAATCCTGCTGCAATAAGCACTAGATCACAAGGTACTGTCTTTTCACTACCAGGTACCTGTTCAAATGAACGACGACCATCTTTTACTACAGTCTGTAGTTTTACAATCACAGCCTGTTTTACATTTCCTTTACTATCAAGAATAAATTCTTTTACTGTACTATTATAGACACGAGGATCTTCACCAAATACTGCAATGTTTTCTTCCTGTCCATAATCAGTTTTCTTGACTAAAGGCCATTCTGGCCATGGATTAGAATCCGCTCTAACAAGTGGTGGTTCAGACATCATTTCTAGCTGTAATACAGACTTTGCGCCATGTCTAATAGCTGTACCAACACAGTCATTTCCTGTATCACCACCACCGATGACTAATACATTCTTACCTTTCGCATTAGGATACTGTCCATCCTTGAATTCACTATTTAATAATGACTTAGTCACCTGAGTTAAATAGTCTACAGCGAATAGAATATTATTACCTTCTCTACCAGGCACATTAATATCTCTAGGTTCCTTAGCACCTACTGCAAGAATAACTGCATCATATTTACTTAATAATTCTTTTGCCTGTTTCTTAGTAGTAATATCTTTATTTGTAAAGAACTTTACACCTTCTGCAGTCATCTTATAAATACGTCGATCAATGATATTCTTCTCAATCTTCATATTAGGAATACCATACATTAATAGTCCACCTAAACGATCTTCTCTTTCATATACATCACAATTGTAACCACGTTGATTAAGTGTATCTGCAGCAGCTAAACCAGCAGGACC
>NZ_DBPF01000123.1:10970-13224 GCF_002299355.1 Catenibacterium sp. UBA627 | reverse complement strand
TCATAAGCATATTCAATAATCGCATGTTCATTCTCTTTGACTGATACAGCTTCACCATCTAAAGAACATGTACATGCTTTTTCACATAATGCAGGACATACTCTAGAAGTGAATTCTGGGAAGTTATTTGTCTTCTTTAAACGTTTATGAGCCTGTTCATACTTACCTTTAAATACTAAATCATTCCATTCAGGAATTAAATTATTTAAAGGACAGCCAGAAAACATACCTTTAATCTTCTGGCCGTACTGACAAAACGGAATACCACAGTCCATACATCTTGCACCCTGTTTCTGCTGTTCTTTAGTAGACAAAGGGATATGGAATTCATCGAAGTTCTTAATACGTTCTGTAGGAGGAACCTCATAAGATGTCTCACGTGCATAATCTAAAAATCCAGTTTTCTTACCCATGACTATTTTCCTCCTTTCATAGCGGCATTAAATGCTTCTACCTTAGCCTGATCTTCATCTAGACCCTGTGACTGATAATAAGCAATCAGATCCATCATCTTCTTATAATCATGTGGAATGATCTTCTTAAACTTACCAATATATGTCTTGAAATCATCTAAGAACATCTTGGCTTTCTCTGAACCAGTATACTTATAATGATTTTCAATTAATTCTCTTACTGTCTTAATATCATATGGCTTATTGACTTCAGAATATTCTACAAGTGCACCATTTAATTTTTCATATAAATCATTATTTGGATCATAGATATACGCAATACCACCACTCATACCAGCAGCAACATTTCTACCTGTTTCACCCAAAATAACAACTAAACCACCTGTCATATATTCTAATGCATGGTCACCGACACCTTCTACAACAGCCTTAGCACCAGAGTTTCTTACACAGAAACGTTCACCAGCAACACCATTGATATAAGCTTCACCACTTGTTGCACCATATAAAGCAACGTTACCAATAATAATATTGTCTTCTGCCTTGAATGTAGCTTCATGAGGTGTCTTCACAATAATCTTACCACCTGATAAACCTTTACCTAAGTAGTCATTAGAATCACCTGTTAACTCAAGAGTTAATCCCTTAGGAATAAAGGCACCAAAACTCTGACCACCAGCACCAAACGCACGCACTGTAATAAAGTCATCTTCTACAAAATTACCTAAAGTCTTAGTAATATGAGAGCCAAGAATAGTACCAAATGAACGGTCTGTATTAGACACTTCTACAGAAACTTCTGTCTTCTTATGAGACTGAGATGCCTGTTCTAATGCCTTTAATAATACCTTTGTGTCAAGTACTTCATTTAATTTGAAGTCATATGCATGAGCTGGATTAAAGCAGTTATGTGCATCATTCGCATATGTGCTATCTAAGATCTTAGATAAGTCCATATGATACTGATCCGCAATATCCTTCTTCTTTAATAAGTCTGTATGACCAACCATTTCATCGATTGTTCTAAATCCTAGCTGAGCCATATATTCACGCATTTCTTCAGCAACAAACTTCATGAAGTTCACTACATATTCAGGTTTACCTGTAAATCTCTTACGTAAGATAGGGTTCTGAGTCGCAACACCTACAGGACATGTATCTAAGTTACATACACGCATCATAACGCATCCCATAGTAATAAGTGGTGCTGTCGCAAAACCATATTCTTCTGCACCAAGTAAGCATGCAATCGCAAGATCTCTACCAGTTAATAATTTACCATCTGTTTCAAGCACAACACGATCTCTTAAATCATTCATGATTAATGTCTGATGTGCTTCTGCAAGACCTAATTCCCAAGGAAGACCTGCACTATAAACTGAGTTTCTAGGTGCAGCACCAGTACCACCATCATAACCAGAAATAAGAATAACCTGAGCACCAGCTTTCGCAACACCTGATGCAACAGTACCAACACCTGCTTCAGATACAAGCTTAACACTAATACGTGCTTCTTCATTCGCATTCTTTAAGTCATAGATCAACTGAGCTAAGTCTTCAATAGAATAAATATCATGATGAGGAGGTGGTGAAATAAGTGATACACCTGGAGTACTATGACGAGTCTTCGCAATCCAAGGATAAACCTTACCAGCAGGTAAGTGTCCACCTTCACCAGGCTTTGCACCCTGAGCCATCTTGATCTGAATTTCGTTGGCAGAACATAAGTATTCACTTGTTACACCAAAACGACCACTGGCTACCTGTTTAATAGCTGAACATGCAGAATCACCATTAGGACGAGTCACAAAACGTTCTGCATCTTCTCCACCTTCACCTGA
>NZ_DBPF01000123.1:1251-10934 GCF_002299355.1 Catenibacterium sp. UBA627 | reverse complement strand
ATAGAACCATAACTCATAGCACCTGTCTTAAAACGTTTCACAATGTTTTCTACAGGTTCTACCTCTTCTAAAGGAATAGGTTTTCTCTTGCTGAAGTCGAAATCTAATAAACCACGTAAGTTAATACCTTCTTCTTCCTGAGTAATAGTTTCAGAGAATTCTTTAAATAACTTATAATCACCTAAACGGCTAGCCTGCTGTAATAAGTGGATAGTCTTAGGGTTATAAAGATGTTTTTCTTTATGACTTCTTTCTTTATGGAATCCTCCAGAATCAAGTGTAGGATTCACATCATATCCAAGAGGATCAAAAGCTTGATTATGTAATGCATTTGTATCAGCTTCAATATCTTTTAAAGTAATACCTTCTACTCTACTTACTGTATGAGGGAAGTATGTATCAATCACTTCTTTAGAAATACCGATGGCTTCAAAGTTCTGAGAACCACGATAAGACTGTAAAGTAGAAATACCCATCTTAGACGCAATCTTGACAATACCAGAAAGTACTGCATGATTATAATCTTCTACTGCAGCATAGTAATCCTTTTCTAATAAACCTTCTTCTACAGCCTGATGAATTGTATCCTGAACAAGATAAGCATTAATAGCACTTGCACCATAACCAAGTAGTGTTGCGAAATGATGCACTTCTCTTGTTTCACCAGATTCAATAATTAAAGCCATCTTCATTCTCTTCTTAGTACGTACTAAATAAGAGTTCACACTTGCAACTGCAAGTAATGCAGGAATAGCACAATGGTTATCATCTACACCACGGTCTGAAAGAATAATAATATTTGCGCCACGATGATATGCTTTATCTACTTCAATAAAGAGGTGATCTAAAGCCTTTTTAAGTGATGTATTCTTATAATAAAGTGTAGAAATAGTTTCACTTTCAAAATCATCTGTATGAAGATGTTTTAACTTAAGAATATCTGTATTTGTAAGAATAGGGTTATGAATATGTAATAAACGACAGTTATCAGGTGAATCATTTAAGATATTTCCTTCAGTACCAATATCTAATGAAGTAGATGTTACAATCTCTTCACGAATAGAATCGATAGGAGGGTTAGTTACCTGGGCAAATAACTGTTTAAAGTAATTGAAGAGTGGCTGATGCATAGTACTCATTGCCGCAAGAGGGGCATCATTACCCATTGCAATAATTGGTTCACTACCATTCATTGCCATTGGAATAATATAATCCTTAATATCTTCATACTTATAACCAAAAGCAGTCTGTAAAGTTTCTAGCTTTTCATCACTGATGATCTCTACTCTTTCATTAGGAATCTTTAAATCTTTTAAGTATGTGAGGTGTGAATCAAGCCATTCACCATAAGGTTCCTTTTGTGCATAATAGTTCTTTAACTCTTCATCATTAATAAGAACACCCTTCTTAGTATCTACAAGAAGCATCTTACCAGGACGTAAACGATCCTTAACTACAATATCTTCTGTAGGAACATCTAAAGAACCTACTTCAGAAGATAAGATTAAATAAGAGTCTTTAGTAATATAATAACGAGAAGGTCTTAAACCATTTCTATCAAGCACAGCACCCATTAATTCACCATCAGAGAATAAAATAGAAGCTGGACCATCCCAAGGTTCCATAACTGTTGCATTATAGGCATAGAAATCCTTCTTCTTTTTAGACATAGAAGGATTGTTTTCCCATGGTTCTGGAATACACATCATAACAGCACGAGGAAGTTCCATACCACTCATAACCAAGAATTCTAATGTGTTATCTAACATCGCAGAATCTGAACCATTTACATCGACAACAGGGAATACCTTTTCTGTATCTAATACATCACATTTCATGTTTTCTTCACGAGAAAGCATGTTGTTCGCATTACCTCTAATTGTATTAATTTCACCATTGTGGACAATAAAGCGGTTTGGATGCGCTCTTTGCCATGATGGATTCGTATTTGTAGAGAAACGAGAATGCACTAATGCGATTGCACTCTTATAATCATCATCCTGTAAGTCCTGGAAGAAGCTTCTAAGCTGTCCTACAAGGAACATACCTTTATATACAATAGTACGGCTAGATAATGAACATACATATGTATTTTCATTACTCTGTTCAAAAATTCTTCTTGCTTGATAAAGAAGACGGTCAAAAGGAAGACCTGTTTCACAATCATCAGGTTTCTTTACAAATCCCTGCATAATATAAGGCATCGCTTCAATCGCTTTAGTACCTAATACCTCTTTATGTGTTTCTACCTTTCTCCATCCAAGGAAAGTCATACCTTCCTTAGTAATAATCTTTTCAAACATAGTCATTGCCTGATGTCTTTCTAGTTCATTCATAGGGAAGAAGAACTGACCAACACCATAATGACCTTCCTTAGGTAACTGGAAATCCTTAATACTCTTCTTAAAGAATGTATAAGGGACCTGAGTTAAAATACCAACACCGTCCCCTGTTTCACCCTTTGCATCTTTACCTGCTCTATGCTCTAACTGTTCTACAATCTTTAACGCATTTGATACTGTCATATGCGTTTTTACACCTTTGATATTAACAACTGCACCAATACCACAGTTATCATGTTCAAAAGATGAATCATATAAACCTTTGTTCATGCTCACACCTCCTATATAAGTGAACCTATAGTACAAAATATTTTTATCATTGTAAAGAAAAATTGTTATAAAAGTGATAAAACTTTCATATATTTATGATTAAACGAAAATATGTACATTATAACTTATATTAAACGAAATATAGGATAAAAAAGAAAGCCTTTACGGCTTTCTATTTCTCATTTCTTCTTGTATATGCTTAATACGATGATACATACCTGGATGATCATAAGAGGTATATTCAATAAAGTCTGCTGGATAGACATCTATCAGTTCATCACTGGAAATACGCTTAAAAGTAGTTATTAATTCTTCTCCATAACCATTATGTACTGCCTGATCATCTGCTTCATACTCTTCTTTTCTTGATACATAATTCAGATAAAAAGAACATATATACATAATAGGTGTAATCATCACACCTAAACATGTAAAGATCACATCATAGTTCATATGAATAAGACCAAAGCTCTCTAATACTCTTTCTGACAAGACTATACATAACTCACCATGAGGAATCATATAGACTATAAGGATAAATAGAATACATAATACAATATATTTCATATAGTTAAAGATATTCTTTTTATGTTTGAGATGTCCTATTTCATGGGAAAGGACTGCAAGTAGTTCTCCTTCAGAGTTCTCATCAAGAAAGTTATCTGCAATTCCAAATTCCTTATACCATAACATCTTTAATAAGAAGGCATTCTTACCAGTGGATTTCTTGGATTCATTGTATACCTTAATATGTTTCACTTTCTTAGGACAATCCTTCATCAGTTCTTCTATCTTGTGTCTTAGTTCATTGTCTTCTAATTCAGTAAATGTATATTGGATTCTTAAATACACATAACTGATACTTAAGACAATTAAATAAAGAATAAAACTAACACCTAGAAGTCCTAAACATAACACCAAAGATTGTGTATAAGTAATGGAAAAGTGATTTGTCCATTCGTCAATATGTTCAAGAATATAAAGACAAGGTATATAAAGGATGAAAGAAAGAACTAAGTCTAAAACTGTTTCTACAACTTCATCTTTTATAAACACTTTTTTTGTCTTCTTATTCTTGCCATACTTTTCTTCTATCTTAAACGTTGCATAATAGTCAAAGAACACACTTACGATTCTATTGATCAAAGAGATACTAAGCACTGTCACAAAGAAACGTGTATACACATTTAAAGGAAGTGTATCTATATAAGATAAGAAAGGGGAGAATAAATAGAATATATACACTAACACTGTGAATAACCTATTACATAACTTCATATGATCATAATCCTTCTCATAGCTTAAGAAAGATTCATAACGCTTCTTATCATATATATCACTTACTTCAATAGGTAATGGTTTCTTTCTTTGTTTATTCTTTATACCATCTAATACAAATCTATATCCTGTCTGTATCATAATAATGATAAATATCAACCATTTCATAAAAAAAACTCCTTATTTCATTACTAAAATTAAAAAATATATAAAAATCATTGGTATTAATATTGAAATGCAAGCGCATACGTACTATAATACCCATAGAATCTAGAACGCAAATAAAAATGACTGCTTGAAAAGTGCAGAAGGACAAAATATTATAAAACCATTTCTCAATTAATGCCTATCAACTTATTGTCATTCCTAAATACTGCGAATATATAATCCGGATTGTTCCTCACTGCATATTGCCTCTAGATAAGAAAAAGAACCCTGCGAGGTTCTTTTTTTCTTAATCTACATTAGATGCATAGAAATGAGTTGTCTTATAGTTATATACAATACGAGACACATTAAATAACTGTCCATTAGAAAGATGCACATAGTCTTCTACTTCTAATGCAGGACTACCTTCTTCTAATCCTAGAATAGCGGCTTCCTGTGCACTTAACTTTTTAACATGGAAATACTTATCTGCAAAACCAATACTTAACTTTAAATCATTCTTAATATAAGTATAGATTGACTGACTCGCAATACGACGATCAAGTGAAGGAATAAGATCCTTATTGTAGTATGTGTACTCAATAGCCATTGGTACACCATCCATCTTTCTAATTCTTTCAATATAATAGATAGGTGTAGTGAGTTCACATTGCATGCGTTTTGATAGTTCTTCTCCAGCCATCATAATATGGAATCCCTTGACATCAGTAGTAATCTTATGACGTGGGGCATTCTCAGTAATACCACATGAACCATTCATCCATAAAGAATCATCATCTCTTGTATGACGTACAAAAACACCACTTCCCTGAATTGAGAATAGAGTACCTTGTTTCTTTAAAGTACGAATCGCATTTCTAATTGTATTTCTACTTACTTGATACTGTTCAATTAACTGATCTTCTGTTGGTAGCTTATCAGTATATTCATTATTTTCTATTTTGCGGATAATATCTTCCACTACTTCTTGATATTTAGACATTTTTCATCACCGCCCACATATTAACATAACCTAACTTTTTGGTCTAGTATGAAAATAGTGATATAATGCATTTTGAGGTGAATAAGTATGAATTTTACACAAATTAAGATGATTATTTGTGATATGGACGGTACTTTGTTGGATAATCAGAAGAAGCTACCTCCACATTTTAATCAAATATACAAGGAATTGTATGATAGAAATATCATTTTTGCGATTTCCTCTGGAAGACAGATGGGAGAAGTGAAGAAGTATTTTGAAGGTAATAAGACTATATATCTTATGGCTGAAAACGGTGGCTATATACAACATAACGGAGATACGTTACTTGCAGACTATATGAACCAGGAAGATGTGTATAAGCTTACAAACTTTGTGTTTACGCTTAAAGGCACGGCTCCAATGTTAAGTGGTAAGAAGGCCATGTATGCATTCAATAAAGATAAGGAACTTATAAGTAAGCATACAAATCACTTTAGTATTACTTATGTAGATACAATAGAAGATATCGATGATGATATATTCAAGATTACAGTTTGTGATCCTATTGATCCAGTGAAGAACTGTTTGGAAGGACCTTTGTCTTGTATAAAAGGCTTTGAAGTGAAACCATCAGGAGACTGCTGGATTGATATTAATAAGAAGGGACAATCTAAAGCAGATAGTGTCGTTTTCTTGCAAAAGACATTAAGTATATCAGAAGAAGAAACAATGGTCTTTGGAGATTCTGATAATGATCTACCGATGTTCACACATGCTTATTATAGTTATGCAATGAAGAATGCAGACCACTTTATACAAAGTAAAGCACGTTTTGTGACTCAAGAAGATAATGATCATGATGGGGTTATGAAGACAATACAGAAGATGATGGAGAAAGAAGATGGATTACTTATACAAATTTAAAGATGGAATGACTATTGTGAAGGATGATATGCCATTAGGTGATCATTGTATGCATTATAGTGATGACTGGGAATCATTACTTCCTTTTCAAGTTCCAGGGAAGATGAGAAAAACAAAACAGCTATTAAACTATAATGAATCAGTAAATATAATTAATAGGATATCATATGGTGTTCTCTCGTTCTTTGATGAAATACCTTATAGTATTCCTCTAGATCATATTTATATGAATGGAAAGCTCTATTTCCATACATCTAAGACAGGCTATAAGATCAATGGTGTAGGGAAACAGGCAAGTTATATTGTCGTAGAAGATTGTGGTATCAATGAAGAAAAGACAACACACAATCATCGTTCAGTATATATGTTAGGTATATTAGAAGAAGTAGGGAATAAAGAAATAAAGAAAGATGTATTAGAAACACTCGTTCATACACTTTGTCCTACGCAGAAGGTAGATATTACTGATCAAATGGTAGATAATGTGAATATCTTAGAATTAGATATACAGTATATGATAGGAAAGGAACATATAAGATGAAGAAAATCGGATTTATTGGTTTAGGTATCATGGGGCTACCTATGGCAGGTCATTTAATGGATGCAGGTTATGAAATGCATATTTATGCAAGACATCCCGAAAAGGTGACATCTTTAGTAGAGAAGGGTGCGACACTTCATTCTACTATTCATGATTGCGTGAAAGATGTAGATGCAGTCATGACTATTGTAGGTTTTCCACAGGATGTGGAAGAAGTTTATTTTAATGACAACAATATTCTTGATTCAGTAAAGGAAGGGACTTATCTTATTGATATGACGACTACATCACCTACACTTGATCAAAGAATATATGAAGAAGGTAAAAAGAGAAATCTACATGTATTAGATGCACCAGTTACTGGTGGAGATACAGGCGCAAAGAATGCGACTCTTTCTATTCTTGTAGGAGGAGACAAAGAAGATTATGAAGCATGTCTTCCTTTATTTGAAGCCATGGGTACTAATATTAATTATCAGGGTCCTAGTGGTTCAGGACAGCATGCAAAGATGGCTAATCAGATCATGATTGCAGGGGCATTATCTGGTGTATGTGAAGCACTCACATATGCATCGAGTAAAGGTTTGGATTTAGATGTTTTATTAAAGTCTGTGTCTACAGGTGCGGCAGGAAGTCATCAGTTAGATGCTTTTGGACCTAAGATCTTAAAGGCTGATTATCAGCCAGGATTCTTTATGAAACACTTTATTAAAGATATGAAGTTAGCTGATGAAGAAGCCAAAGAATCAGACATTACACTTAATGTATTAGAAACAGTATTAAGAAACTATCAGGAATTAGAAAAAGTAGGCTATGGTGACTTAGGTACACAAGCCTTAATCAAGTATTATAAAAAGCCCTAAGAGAGGGCTTTAAGCAACTCAGTCTTAGAAGCGGGGGTAAATCCCTGGATCATATCCTTTGATCCTCCACCTTTGCTTTTAAGGCTTTTTAATTGTGTTAATATATCCAATGCATTTGAACTAGAACCTATGACATAACGATAGCCTTTCTCATCATTTCCTACAAATACACCACCTGTACCATAAAGATTAACTAAGTGATTTGTTACTTCTCTTTGATTTACAGGTAAACAGTCTTCTACAAATAAATAAGCATGATTACATAAAGAAAGCATATGTTCTTTCTCTAGTTGTGCATATTTGACTTCTAAAGCTGTTTTTTCTTCATACATCTTATTGACTTGTTTTACAAGTGTTTGATTGTTGGAAGAGAAAAGATGATAAAGTGATTCAAGATGATCAAAATCATCCTTGAAACGATGATAAGCACGTTCCCCAAATAAGAATATAAAACGTGTCCCTCGAGTTGTATGAATCACTTTGATGATCTTGAATACTCCTAATTCACCTGTTCTTTTTACATGGGGTGCACAACATGCACATATATCATAATCTTTGATCTCTACAATACGTACTTTGCCTTCAATCTCTTTCTTAGAACGATAAGAGATACTCTCTAAATCATCAGGATAGAAACAATGAATCTCTTTATTCTCATAGATAGCCTGATTCACTTTCTCTTCTATTAAATCAATATCCTGAATATCACCATCATATTCTACTTGTCCTTCTTCACTGTTTAGATGGAAACTCACATTATCATAACCATATAAACTATGAACAATACCAGAAAGAAGATGTTCTCCTGTATGATTCTGCATAAAAGAATAACGTCTCTTCCAGTCAATATGACCTTCTATTGTATCTCCTACATTGAAGTGATGTTTCTTAACATAATGGATAATCACATCATTCTTAATCTGAACATCCTTGACAGGAATATCATTAATAGTCCCTAGATCACATTCCTGACCACCTTCCTCAGGAAAGAAAAGTGTCTGGTCAAGAATGATTTCATTCTTATTGACTTCTACTACTGTTGCCTTGAAATCTGTACTATAAGGCATTTCATCATATAATTTTATTGTTTTCATATATATCACCTACATTATTCTATCACAAACACTTGACCGAGAGGTACTACCGAGTGTTAAAGTGTTTTCATAATCTGTGAGTTATGAATAATAAACATTAATTTGTGTTAGAATAACACAGAAAAAGAAGGGAGAAATTATTGTGGATAAAAAGAAAACATCAGTTAATATGCTTGAAGGTTCAATATTTAAGAGTTTAGTTATCTTTATGATTCCAATTCTTATATCAAACATCTTCCAGCAATTCTATAACACAATGGATACTGCCATTGTAGGAAATACTTTAGGAATGACATCACTTTCTGCCATTGGTTCATGTGCAGCGGTCTATGACTTATTAGTAGGTTTTGCGTTAGGTATTGGGAATGGTTTATCTATTGTCACTGCAAGAAGCTATGGTTCAGGAGATGAAGAACTCTTAAAGAAATCAGTGGCAGCGAGTTTTGTGATTGGTATTATATCTTCTATTGTGATTACTATTATTGCCTCTATTGGAATTAAACCATTACTTATTGCGATAAATGTATCACCGGACTTACTAAATGAAGCCTATAGCTATATTATTGTGATTGTCCAATTCTTAGTCGTTATGTTTGCCTATAATCTATGCGCAGGTTTATTACGTGCTATAGGGAATAGTTTAATGCCTTTAGTATTCTTAATCATATCATCAGTATTAAATATCGGTTTAGACTTATTCTTTATCACACAGCTTCATATGGGTGTAAGAGGAGCAGCAGTTGCGACAGTCATTGCCCAGGGGATATCAGTTGTATTCTGTTTGATTTATATTTTTAAGAATGTCCCATTACTCGTACCAGAAAAGAGACATTTTAAATTTGATGCAGCTCTTTATAAAGAACTATTAGGTCAGGGATACTCTATGGCTGTTATGAGCGCTATCGTTAATGCCGGTTCAGTTATCTTGCAGTCAGGTATCAATGGTCTAGGAAGCAAACAGATTATTGCTGGTCATACTGCTGCAAGAAAGCTTTATATGTTCTTCAATATGCCATTTACTGCCATGGCTCAAGCAGCCAGTACATTTGTATCTCAAAACAAAGGCGCAGAAAATGTATCACGCATACGCAAAGGTATGAAACAGATGTATATCTATGATATTGTTGTAGCCGCAATCGCAACCGTTATTCTATTATTAAGTGCCCCTACACTTGTAACATGGATTTCTGGTACAACGGACAAGACAGTCTTATACAATGGTTCACTTTATTTACGTAT
>NZ_DBPF01000123.1:959-1183 GCF_002299355.1 Catenibacterium sp. UBA627 | reverse complement strand
GGACAGAAGATGTTACCACTTGTATCGAGTATTATTGAATTAGTCGGTAAGATTATCTTCGTATTCGCACTTATTCCAGTCTTTAAATATATGGCTGTCATCTTCTGTGAACCAGTCATCTGGGTCGTTATGACAATTTATCTATTAATCGTATTCTGGAGAGATCCATTTATTAAAGAGGCTTAGACCTCTTTTTCTTTTAATACCTATTTAGAAATATTTCT
>NZ_DBPF01000123.1:0-872 GCF_002299355.1 Catenibacterium sp. UBA627 | reverse complement strand
ATATGTTTGAGAAGACATTTAAAGCACTTAGTGCACCAGTAAGAAGAGATATTCTTAACTTATTAAAGAAAGGAAGGATGTCTGCGGGAGATATTGCTGCACAATTTGATATGACACAGGCAACTGTCTCATATCATTTATCGATATTAAAATCTGCAGACTTAATAAGAGAAGAAAAAGATAAGAATTATATTTATTATGAAATTAATGCGACTGTGTTTGAAGAAATGTTGTTGTATTTTAAGTCTTTCTTAGGAGGAAATGATGATGTTGAAGAATAAATGGTTTAAGTTTAGTTTGGTATTATTTCTGTTGCCACTTGTATGTATATTAGTGACTTATAATAAGTTACCTGCACAAGTCGCAACACATTTTGATTTTCATGGAACACCTGATGGGTATATGGATAAGTTCTTAGGGTTATATGGTGTGTGGGGCTTTATGCTAGTACTTCATATATTCTGTGCTTTTATGACATTCAAGGATCCTAAGAAGAGTAATATACCAGATATAGGATTAAGAATTGTATTGATGATCTGTCCATTAATATGTTTGATGGTCACTCTACTTATTATTACATATAATCTAGGCTATCGTTTTGATATGACATTTATTATGAATATAGTAATAGGCTTCATCTTTATTATTTTAGGTAATTACTTACCTAAAATAAAAAGAAACTATACTATAGGTATTCGTACTTCATGGGCATTAAATAGTGATGAGAACTGGTCACGTACACATAGATTTTCTGGTTATGTGTTTGTATTGAGTGGAATGTTGTATATTATCTTTAGTATGTTAGGTTATATGTTTATTGGTTTAGGTATTATACTTATATCTATTTTACTATGTTCTGGATATAGCTATAG
>NZ_DBPF01000119.1:29977-32387 GCF_002299355.1 Catenibacterium sp. UBA627 | reverse complement strand
TATGAAGCCAATCCAGGAGGCGCGCCTTGTAATGTACTTGCTATGCTTGGAAAATTAGGTTATAAAACCGCATTTATTGGAAAAGTAGGAAATGATGAGTTTGGAAAACTATTAAAGAATACAATCTCAGAACAAAAGATTGATTCTATAGGTCTTGTAATGGATTCAGATGCAAAAACAACACTTGCTTTTGTAGATAATGATGAAACAGGAGATCGCAGCTTCTCTTTTTATAGAAAGCCAGGCGCAGGTATGATGCTTAGGGAAGACGAAGTGAATTACGAATTAATTGATAACTGCCGTATCTTCCACTTTGGTTCTTTATCTATGATGGATGAACCAGTCAGATTCTCTACTTATGCGATGATTGATTATGACAAAAAGAAGAATAAGATCATTTCTTTTGACCCTAATCTAAAACCACCTTTATGTGAAAGTGAAGATCTTGCAGCGAGACAGATCTGGTATGGTATTGAACAATGCGACATTTTAAAGACTGCGGATAACGAGATTGAGTGGTTTACAGGTACGAATGATTAAGATATAGTAATTGAAATCATTAGAGAAAGAAACATGATAAATTTGCTTCAGAATAATAAGCCACTATTTTTTTAATGTTATCATCCTACTATATCTAAGATAACAGTTGTTAGTTACTCTTAGTATCTTTTTTGATGATTTTCTATTATACTCATATTATAATAATGATACGAAATAATAAAAATCATATCATAAAGGAGATAAGAACATGAAGCACACTTATTGTACAAATTGCAGAAAAGAAACAACCTATACATTGAAGAAACAGGAAATCAGAAAAGTTATTAAAGATAAGGAATATACTTTCTTAATTACTGTTGCAGTATGTAATGAATGTGGTGAAGAAATATCTCTACCTGGTTTACTAGATTTAAATGTTAAAGAAATAGATTCACAATATAGAGAAAAGGAAAATCTAATTACTATCGAAAATATTAACAGATTATTAAAGATATATGATATTGGGAAAGGACCACTCGCATTAGTTCTTGGTTTTGGTGAAGTGACTATTAAAAGATATCTAGATGGGCAGGTGCCTTCTCTTGAGTATTCCAATATCATGAAAAAAGCTTTACTTTCTCCTGATTATTTTGATAAGAAATTACAGGAAAATAAAAATAAGATTACTCCAGCTTCTTATAAGAAATCACAAGAAGCAGTGAGTAATCTACAAGAATTATTTGTATTATCAGATAAGATGAGACAGGTTATCGCATATTTATTTAAAGGATTAAATGAAGTTACACCATTGATGCTGCAAAAACTTCTTTATTTAATTCAGGGAACCTCTTATGCCTTATATGATCATCCTATGTTTATAGAACATTCACAGGCATGGGTTCATGGCCCTGTCTATCCTGATGTTTATCATTTATTCAAGCAGTTCAGTTTTAATCCTATTGATGATGATCGATTTGTACTCTTTGAAGAATTAGAGAATACATTAAGTGAAGAAGAATGTCATGTGATTGATTTAGTTATTCATACATATGGTCTCTATAGCACTAAAGTATTAGAAACAATCACTCATACACAGGATCCTTGGATATCAGCTAGAAAAGGCTATGAAGGAACTGTTCCTTCTCATGAACCTATTATAGAGGAAAATATAAGAAACTATTTCCATACATTAGATAGACAATATGACTTTTCTCATAGAGAAGGAATCGATCACTATATTCATGATATTATCATGTAATGACTATGTATCACTTATTATATTCTTTATTCTGTGAATAACTAGAAATCCATCATACAGATTTTAATAGAAACATGCCAATGACAATAATCAGCCTCATAACATGAGTATACTCTTGCGTGAAGTATCTTACCTGCATCCATTAGTCGAGTAAAAATACTATTATCCCTCTTAGGAATATACCCAAGCTTTTCACCATCTATTGTAAGCACCTTAATCGCATTACTATCATATTTATTATCTGCTTCTCTTTCTAATAGAAGAGGGTCATTCTTCTCTAGTTTCTTAAATACATCCTGGTTATCTACATAACGTGTTCCTGCAATATCAGTAAAAGACAAAAAGATTTCATTCATTAAAGGCATAACCACATTCTCTATCCCATTCATTTCTACTGCTTCTAAAATCACATCTTTCATATTATCCATAAATGCTTCCTCCTAACATGCATGCATAACTTTTTCATAACAGGAATATTGTTTATCTAAGTTATATTTATACAATCTGTATATCATGATTTTCTTTTCTAGATACTCTTTTGTTATTTTAGGATTTCTATTTTCAATAGACTCTATTTCTTTTTTGATTCTTTCTATTTGTGTTGTGAGATAGGTCATATCTGATTTTTTTCTAATGGATTGTTTTTCATAATCCACCAACATTTCTATATCT
>NZ_DBPF01000119.1:21189-29911 GCF_002299355.1 Catenibacterium sp. UBA627 | reverse complement strand
AATTCTTTTAATGATTCTTTTGAATATCTTCTTTGCCTGCTTCATATCTTCATCACTTAGATGCTGTTTCACTATTTTCTTATGAGTTCTTAGTTTCTCTAACTCATGCATATAATCTTCTTTCACAGCATCCATATAGCCTTCTAACTCTTCCTTATATATCTTGATATGATGATTCTTACATCGCTGACAATAGGCAATTCTTTTCTTAAGGAAGATACACTCAACCATCAAACTATAATATTCTTTATATGAATCAGCATACATTTGATAATTATCTTTTTGATTCTCTTCAACTTGTTTCTTCAGTTCATCACGCTTAATGATTAAACTTCTATAAAGATTGATGAAGTAGTTTGTTGTAGTAGACATCTTTCTATCCTCCTTTACTATATCATACAACTTTTACTCAAATCATGTATTGAGCAAGACTCTCATAAAGTACATTTATAGGTGTTCAAATATTTTTTTGCGTAATGACTATGTATCACATATTAACTATCTTACTTTGTGCACAAAAAAAAGACAGAGATCAACTCTCTGCCTGCAATACTTTATTAATTGCTTCACTCACACTACTTACCACATCATTGATTTCTTCCTTTAAACTATCAGGAGAACTATGGAAAGTAAAACTATAATCACTTGCCTTAAACAAAGGTAAATCATTATAGGAATCACCAATACCAAGCATCTCATTCGCATTGAGATATTTTTTCATTGCCTTTACACCTGTTCCTTTAGAAACACCTTTTACTACAATATCAATAGAATTATTATTCTGATATCCAGATAATAGAGGATATCTCTCATTAACATCTGATACATAAGAAGCTGCTTCCTTATTTGTATCAAAGACTAAAGAAATACTATAAACCTTTAAGTCTCCAATATCTTCAAAACTATTAATAAGAGTTAATAAAGGATTATTATAATAACCAGTTGCATAGAAATGATGCAAATCATTTGTCTGTACAATGATAGTTGCTTTATTCATATAATAGTTGAATATATCTTTGGCTAGATTCTTATCTATAATATGTTCTTCTATCATTTCCTTATTTCTATCTAATAATAAAGCACCAGAAGAAACAATATAGAAATCAAAAGGAATATCCTCTACATCAAATAAACTACATATAGGTCTTCCTGTACATACACCAAACATATTCTTCTTTTGAAACATACGAATGGCTTCCTTATCCATATCTTTAACTTTTTTATCAAATACTAAAGTTCCATCTAAATCACTTGCAAAAGCTATCATTTTTTATACTCTCCCAATGTATTGATAATCAATTGATGATCCTCATCATGGGCAAGTCCTGATACAATCACACACCCACGTAACTCACCCTTTATAATAAGTGGAAAACCTCCACCACATATCGCAATAGTAGAATCATTCTCATCATATACATGTCTTTCTTCTTGATCTAGAAATACATAATAAGTGCTATGTTGATATCGTTCCACTGTATTCTGCTTTCTATCTAACCATTCTACGCCCTTTTTGCCAGGCATCAAATACTGGAACACAATATCTCCATCTAATACAATTCTAATACGTACTGGTTTACTTGTTTTCTTTACTATTTCATTCCCAATACAATACGCATCTTCTGCATCAAAATGATCAAAACTTAGTTCTTCCTCTAACTTTAATACATCTTCTTTATTCATATTCATCACCTGATTCATTTCTATCACAAATCATCTTACAATGAAACAGTTTTCATATGTATAGAAACAAATGTTCTCTTATTCTTGTTTTTTGATAGAATTGATTGGACTAAAAGTTCAATCATTCACCTGATGATAAATAATCGCATAAAGATTACTTAACACATACTGAAAAGCTAATTGTGAATAGAATGTACTAATTCTATTCTCTTTCTCACAATCAGGAATCATAATCAAATCATCACAATAAGCCATTAATGAATTCTTCTTATTCGCAGTAATAAGCCCAATTCTCACATGATTCCTGCTCAATGTCTGAACACACTCTAGGAGTCTTTCTTGTCCTCTATAACTGATAATAAGTGCATAATCATCCTTGTTCATACGTTTAGAAATATGTCTCTCTTCTCCGAATTGTGTCGCAAGAGTAGGGAATATATTCACCTTTACAAGCTTATTCGTAAAATTAATCACTGTCGTCTGTGTATCCCCATAACTAAACAAAAATATACGTTTCTTATAGATAATCTCATGTGCCATAGACTTGAGTACATCTATATCTAGACTTGAATACACCTGCTTAATACTCTCCTGATACAAAGAAAACATATTCTTCATAATCTCTTCTGTCGTTTCATTAAACTGAAAAGGTGTCGTATAATCCACACTCTCTACAATATATTTATTCGCTTCTCTTTCTTTAATTAAATCTACTTTTAAAGCCTTATATCCACTATATCCTGTCTTACGGCATAATCTAATAATAGTCGCATTAGAAGTATAAGTCTTTTTCGCTAAATCATTAATAGATAACTCTTCTAATAAATCCAAGTGATTCATTAAATAATCAATCACTTCTTTTTCAGTCTCTGTATATTTATTTTCCTGTGATATATCTAGTATCATGGGCTTCACCTCTCTTTCTATTTTAAGTGAATTTTCTTTGATTAAAAGAGTAAACAACAAGATATCTTTTATTCTCTTTCTATGATATCATGTATTAATCTTTTAGGAGGAAATAACATGAATCAGACACAAGATTTCACTAAGGGAGTCATCTGGAAACAGTTGCTTTTTTTCTTTTTTCCTATTCTTATAGGAAGTTTCTTCCAACAGTTATATAACACTGTTGATACAATCATTGTTGGACAAGCAGTAGGCACAAGCGCACTTGCTGCAGTCGGTTCAACAGGAAACTTAACGAATTTAATTGTTAACTTCTATGTAGGCTTATCTACAGGTGCTTCCGTAGTCATCGCCCAATACTATGGTGCACAAAATAATAAGAAAATCCATCAGGCAGTGCATACTTCTTATATCCTTGCAATTGTCAGTGGCATACTCATGATGCTTTTTGGCTTATTTTTTTCATATCAATGTCTAGATGCTATTGGTACACCACATGATATATTGAATGATGCCACTCTCTATATGCAGCTTTACTTCTTATGTATGATTCCAGGTGCAATCTACAACATCGGTGCAGGAATCTTGAGAGCAGTAGGTGACAGTAAAAGACCACTCTATTACTTAATTGTATGTAGTATTGTGAATGTCGTATTTGACTTTATCTTTGTAGTCATCTTCCATCAAGGTATCGCTGGTGCAGCCATTGCGACAGTCATTGCACAATCTGTCTGTGCTATACTTGTCACTATTCAATTAATGCGTACAAATGAAGTCTACAAGCTTACATTATCAAAAATGAAATTTCATTTACCTGTACTAAAGAAGATTATTATGATTGGTGCTCCTGCTGGAATCCAATCTACAATGTATAGTATCTCAAACATTGTCTTACAGAGTCATATCAATGCTTTTGGTACACAAACAATCGCTTCATGGTCAGTTTATGTAAAAATAGATGCATTGTTCTGGATGATGATTGCGGCTATTGGTGCAGCTATCACCACATTCGCAGGCCAAAACTATGGAGCCCATCTTCATGACCGTATTAAAAAGGGGACAAGAACAGCCCTTGCTATGGCTTTTGTTATGACTATTTCAATCAGTACAATACTCTGCTTAACAGGCAGTTATATCACAAGATTATTCTCGTCAGATCCCCATATTATTGAAGAATGTTATAGCTTGATGCTGTTCTTAATGCCATTCTATTTCTTATATTGTTGTGTTGAAATATTCTCAGGGACAATGAGAGGATGTGGAGAATCAATTAAACCAATGATATTAGTATGCCTAGGTATATGTGTACTACGTATTGCCTGGCTCACATTCATTTCACCACACTATCCAACTATTAAAGGTGTTGTTGTCTCTTATCCAGTCACTTGGTTTACGACCTCACTACTCTTTATTATTTACTATAAACATTTCAAAAAGCATCATTTTGATGCCTAACTAGGAAACAAAGTCCAACTTTGTTTCTTTTTTAATACAATTTTAATAATATATTTTCATAGTGATAAAATTTCTTTGACATATATTCAGAATTGGTGTAATTTATAAACATAAAAGAAAAGGGGGATTCATGTGAAAGGATTTTTTGAAAATTTAGGTTTTTTTGCCAGTCGATTCAATCAAGCTATAGTGATTACAGCTGAATTATCGATTATATCATTAGTGGCTGCGACTATTATTGGAATCATTGTTGGATTAGTCAATACTTCAAAAAGTAAGTCAGTGATCATGAAGATATTAAAGGCAATCGCCAACCTTTATATTTATATCATTCGTGGTACACCAATGCTTGTACAAATATTGATTATATATTTTGGCTTGGGACAGATGTTAAGACCAACAGGATTTAGCTGGTTAAATATCGGTGGTACTTTTACTGCTGGTACTGTTGCCCTATCACTTAATGCCGGTGCTTATATGGCAGAAATCGTCAGAGGTGGTATTGAAGCAGTAGATAAAGGACAGATTGAAGCAGCTAGATCACTAGGTTTGACTTATGGTAAAACAATGAAAAAGATTGTCTTACCACAGGCTTTAAGAACGATGTTACCTTCAATCATCAACCAGTTCATTATTTCTATTAAGGATACTTCATTATTATCTGTTATTGGTCTAGCAGAATTGACTAACGTTGGTAAAACAATTGCCGCAACGCAGTCAGCTCATATGATGGTCATTTATTGTTTTATGGCTTGTTATTATTTATTTATCTGTACAGTACTTGCACAGGTATCAAAAGTTGTAGAAAAGAGGTTATCTTATGGCAAATAAAAAAGTCTCTGTCAAAAATCTAAAGAAGAACTTTGGTTCTTTAGAGGTTTTAAAAGATATTTCTTTAGAGATTAATGAAGGTGAAGTTATCTGCTTGATTGGTCCTTCAGGATCAGGTAAATCAACATTTTTAAGATGTTTAAACCGTTTAGAAGATATTACAAGTGGCAGTGTTATTATTGATGGTGAAGATATCACAGATCCTAAACTTGATATCAATAAGAAAAGAGAAAACATCGGAATGGTATTCCAACATTTCAATCTTTTCCCACATATGACAGTCAAAGAAAATATTATGCTTGCACCTGTAGAACTCAAGAAGATGACAAAAGAAGAAGCAGAAACAACAGCTTATCAGCTATTAGATAGAGTTGGTCTAAAAGATAAGGCAGATAGTTATCCAGCTCAGTTATCTGGTGGACAGAAACAAAGAGTTGCCATTGCGAGAGCCCTCGCAATGAAGCCTGATATTATGCTTTTTGATGAACCAACAAGTGCTCTCGATCCAGAAATGGTTGGAGAAGTATTAGCTGTTATGAAAGATCTTGCAAGTCAGGGTATGACAATGGTTGTTGTCACTCATGAAATGGGCTTTGCGAGAGAGGTAGGAACTAAAGTTATATTCATGGATGGTGGATATATTGTAGAACAGGGTAATCCATATGATGTCATCAATCATCCACAGCAGCAAAGAACAATAGATTTCTTAAACAAAGTATTATAAGGTATCAACACATAAGTGTAGATATATAAGGGAGGAAACGATTATGAAAATGAAGAAGTTCGGTGCTATTGTATTAGCAGGTTTAATGGCAGTTTCATTAGTAGGTTGTGGAGGAAATTCTAGTAGCAAGAACGAAGAAAAGACTTATATTATTGCGACTGATAAAACATATCCTCCATTCGAAATGGAAGATGATTCTGGTAAATTAGTTGGTGTCGATATGGACTTAATCAGAGCTATTGCCAAGGATCAGAAATTCAAGATTAAGATTAACTCATTAGGTTTTGATGCTGCATGTACAGCACTAGAATCAGGTGAAGCTGATGGTGTTATTGCAGGTATGTCAATCAATGATGAAAGAAAACAAAAATATGATTTCTCAGACCAGTATTATGAAACAGGTGTTTCAATGGGTGTTGCAAAAAATTCAGGTATTAAAGGTTACGCTGATTTAAAAGGTAAAACTGTAGTTGCTAAAACATCTACTGCAGGATTAAAATATGCTCAGTCTATTAAAGATAAATACGGATTCAAACTAGAAGTTGTAGAAGAATCAACATTCATGTTTGAAAAAGTAAAATCTGGTGAAGCAGCTGCATGTTTTGAAGACTATCCAGTATTAAAATATATGGTTAAAACAGGTCAGTTGAACTTCGATATTCCTTGTGGTAAAGAAAGTCCAGCATATTATGGCTTCGCAGTATTAAAAGGTGAAAACCAAGAATTATTAAAGAAGTTCAACAAAGGTTTAGCTAACCTAAAGAAGAACGGTGAATACGATAAGATCGTCGCTAAGTACGAATAAGACTAATTTAAGAGTGATAAGATATATTTCTTATCATTCTTTTTTTATGATATACTTTATCCATGAAAAAAATGAACTCTATACCACTTATTTGTGGTTTATTGTCCATCTCAGCATTTTTTAATCTATTTCTATAGTGCCAACCATGCTCCTTATTCTTATACAGATATCATTCTGCTTGGCCCCTTATTTTCTTTTGTAGGACTTATTTTTTCTATTATCACTAGAAAAACAAGAACACTTATTTGGTGGCTAGGCTTATTACTATGTATCTTAGGCTTTTTGGTATGTATCATGGTATTCATGATATTAGTAATATTTCTAATCTCTTAGGAGGAAGTTATGAAGAAATTAATGAGATGTTTATTTATTGTATGTATATTATGTTTTTCTATTTCCCCTGTTTACGCAAGAGCAGGTGGAGGAGGATCAAGTGGAGGTGGTGGAGGAGGAAGCAGCGGTTCTTCAAGTCATGGATCTCCTCCTGTAAGACGTACAACTTCTCCTCAAGATCGTGTTGTTAGTTTAATAACTTTTTCTTTTATATCATATGGTTTTTCATATATGAAAAAATATCGTCGTAGATATAAAGCTATCTCCATGCATAAGGATATGAAAAAAGAATTAGAAGAAAACAATAATTCTTTCTTTGATGAAAAGAAGATGAACAAAGTAGTCGCTGATTACTATTACACTATTCAGAATGCATGGAATGATAGAGATATGGATACTCTTAAACAATGCCTTTCTCCGACTTTATATGACCAATGGCAAACAAAACTCAACTGGTGGGAGTATGAAGGTATACGTAATGAACTTTCTGATATAAGACTTCTTAAAACAATGGTTGTAGAAGTAGGTGATGACTACTTCTGGTCTTATATAGAAGGTAAGATGAGAGATAGAATGATCAAAGGCAATGAAGTCACTCAGGATAATAAAGAAATCTTTATTGAATACTGGCGCTTTATAGTAGAAGATGACAGGATTTATTTAGACGAAATCAGGCAGGAAGATGAAGTCTAAGATTGACCTTGTGAAATAATTGTGTTACAATACAACCGACAAAGGAATATTTTATAGCATGTCATTCACAAAGCATTAGCTATACGTAGAAAAAGAAATTCTTTTTTGCGTACGCTAATGCTTTTTTTGTTTATTTTTGGAGGTAAAAATAATGGAATATATTAAGAAATACCAGTCTCCTATTGGAAATATTACTATGGCAAGTGATGGTGAATCGCTTATTGGTTTATGGTTTGAAGATGATAAATACTATGCGGATATCTTAAAGGAACCAGTAGAACAGGATTTACCCGTCTTTGATCAGACAATTGCCTGGTTAAACTTATATTTTGATGGAATCGTTCCTAACTTCTGTCCACCTATTAAGATGCAGGGAACACCATTCCAGAGAATGATATGGACTATTATCCAGCATATCCCTTATGGTGAAACAATCACTTATGGTGATATTGCGAAAGCTATTGCGAAATATGGCAATAAGAAAGAAATGTCAGCACAGGCAGTTGGTGGTGCTATTGGTCATAATCATATTGCGTTAATCATCCCTTCACATCGTGTCGTAGGTTCTAAGGGTAACTTAAAAGGCTATGCTTCTGGCGTAGAAAAGAAAAAGAAGCTTCTCCTCTTCGAAAAAGCCTCAGTTATTAACAGCAGTATGAGAATAGATACAAGACTTGCATAATGCAGGTCTTTTTTTATACTTAAAAATATGCTATTAGTATGCGAAAAGATTGCTAATAGCATGCAAAAGTGCTAAACTATAGAAAAGGAGGTAATCATTATGGCAAGAACCGCAAATGTGTTTGCACGTGTTGAACCTGAACTTAAGGAACAGGCTGAAGATATTTTACAACAACTTGGTATTCCGATGTCGAATGCAGTAGGAATGTTTTTAAAACAGATTGTATTGCAAAAGGGTATTCCCTTTGAAATGAAATTACCTAGAACTGAGCCTCTACAATACCAGTCTCTTACTAAAGAACAATTTGATGCAGAAATTGAAAAAGGTATCGCTGACATAAAAGCGGGAAGAGTCTATTCAGCTGATGAAGTTGAAGCAGAAATGAAAAGAGACTTTAATCTATGACTTTTCGTATAGATTACTCTATAGTAGCAAGACATGATATAAGAGAGATTTATCAATACATAGCATATCATTTGTGTCAACCGGAAGCTGCAAGTAGACAAATAAACCATATTATGGAAGAGATACGTTCTTTGGAATTTATGCCAATGAGATATAAATTATATGAAGAAGAACCTTGGAACAGTATGGGATTAAGAGTTTTGCC
>NZ_DBPF01000119.1:0-21142 GCF_002299355.1 Catenibacterium sp. UBA627 | reverse complement strand
AATGGTGTTGTGAATATTGTTCATGTTATGTATGGCGGTAGAGATATTTCTAAACAGTTTCATGACATTTGGATTAAACTTTAGGAGGCTGTCTCGAAATAAATGACAGTTTTCTAAAATAGAAAAATGCGACACATCTCAAATAAATGAGAAGTGCCGCATTTTTTGATATAATTAGGTTATGAATGAATGTTTAAATAATGAACCTAACTACATAACATATTATAACTCAATTCAGATGTGTTTGCCACTAGGTCTTGGCTATGAAATTACGCCAACTGATGAACATCTTTCTTTCCTCGAGGCCATTAAGGGAGTGGATCTAAGCAAGTATATGGTCAGAAAAGAAACCAGAGGAAGAAAAGGTCACAACAGGATAGACCTGCTACTCTTTAGCTTTAGTAGGTAATAACTCTCTTATTATCAGTTCTAGAGAAACATCTACAATCATTAAACTCAATACCATCTATACAAATCCATCTATAGACTATATGATTGGTTCAGATCAATTCTGGAACTCTACAGGTTATGAATCTCAATTACTCACAAAAACAAGTGATTTCTCTATGCAGGCAGGACAACATTATGTTACTTATGAAGAAAACAATTCATTACCTAAAGGGCAATACTACCTATATATGTTCAACAATAATTACTGTTATAGTAGTACTAGAAGTGACTACAAATGGCAGAATGATACAAACTACTCCAATGCATTCTTTACTATGAAGAGTGGTACATCTTATCACTATAAATATTTGGTAGATGAAAATGCGCACACTGTCTCTCTAGTAAGTTCTATACCAGTTGCTTATTCACCTTATGTTTCTAGCTCACAGGAACTTCATGGACAATTAATCGCAGATAGTGGAATACAGATGAGCTGGAGTGTTTATAACTTAGATGGTACACTCTTACGTACATATCAAACAACAGGAGGTAAGTTCCTCTATCGTGTCTTACAATATGATTTAAAGGAATATTTATTCCAATAAAAAAGCAGCTAGATTAATTTCTAGCTGTTTTTCTCATGATTAATTGTGCGATTATTACTACTACAACAGATATACCACATATCATCAATCCCGGTGTTCTTAAGATAGATGGATCAAAGATCACTGTACGATTCAAATAAGAACCAGCGCCTTCACTAATTGCGAGTGGCATAATAAAGCTCACACTTAGTCCGGATAATACACCTGTTACACCCAATGCAGTTAATCCATATAGTTTATCTATAATTAACTGAATCAAGCATAATACAACAAGTATACCAGCCATAATCATACGATTAGAATCAAGTGTTAATTGATAGAAAATCTGTATCATCTTTAATCTCTTAGGAGACTGTTTACTAATAAACTCGTCTACATATTGATCAATACCCTGAGATACTAAACCAGAAGAAATCAATTGAGTCAGTGATGTCTTTAATATACTAGGTACTGTGATATCTGTATCCTTTTCTACAATCTCAAAACATTCTTGTGCCAGGTTATTGATATAAGGTGTCATATCTTCTTTATTTTCTTCACCTGTTGCCATCTGTTTAATAATAGCCTGACTATATTTAGTTGTTAAAGTGGCCATAGATTCAGATTGACTAATATCAGCCTGTATTTTATTGATTGTAATCTGCGGTAATCGATATGTATATTGATTAATGACAGTCATTACTTTGTTGGTCATTTCCTGGGTAATTTCATCATTCTGTATAGCACTATTAATAATACTTGGACAAAGCATTGAGAAACATAATACATTCACAAGAATGAAAATAAGAATATCTAATACAATTGTACGTAACATACGCATACTAATCACACTCCTTTTTACATCATTATAGAAAAACCACAACACATGTCAATATGTTATAATGGGAGAAAGAAAGGGTGATTATATGGATTTTTTAGACTTTTTGAAACAAAGAAGAAGCTATAGACAATATACGGGTGAACCAGTAGAAAAAGAATTATTGGATAAGATTGTAGAAGCAGGCTTACTCGCACCAAGTGGGCGTAATATTAAACCAGAAGAACTGATTGTAGTCACTGATCCTGAACTATTAACACAATTATCTCAATGTAGAAAAGCAGGCAGTCAGATGTTAGAAGGTGCAGCTGCCTGCATTATTGTATTAGGTGATGAAGACAAGACGGATGTCTGGGAAGAAGACTGCAGTAATGTCATCTTAACGATGCATTATATGGCTGCATCTCTTGGTCTAGGCAGCTGCTGGATTCAGGGAAGAAATAGAGTATCATCTACAAAAGATTCAACGGAGGACTATATTAGAAATATCTTTCATTTTCCAAAGAATCTACGTTTAGAAGCGTTATTATCTATTGGACATATTGATCAAACATTACCTGCAAAAGAAGTTACAGAAGAATTATTAAATAAAGTACATACATCATAGTATGTTTCATTATTTGTATTCACCTCTAAAATAGTGTAGAATACATGAAACGGAGGATATAAAGATGTTATCATTTGAAAGTGATTATACAGAAGGGGCACATCCTGCCATTCTAGAAAAATTTATTGAAACAAATATGGATCAGCAGTCAGGATATGGAGTAGATGTATATTCTGAATCTGCAAGAAAAAAGATTGCGAAAGCATGTGGTAAAGAAGAAGCTGATATTTACTTTATTACAGGTGGTACACAGACTAACCAGTTAGTCATTGATACAATGTTGAAGCCTTATGAAGGTGTTGTCGCTGCTGTGACAGGACATGTGGCTGGTCATGAAGCAGGGGCTATTGAATATACAGGACATAAGGTAATGACTGTTCCACAATACTTAGGTAAACTCAAAGCATCAGATGTCAAAGAATTAGTAGATACATTCTATAACGATGCTAACCATGAACATATGGTATTCCCAGGCATGGTTTATATTTCTCATCCTACAGAATATGGCACACTTTATACAAAAGAAGAATTAAAAGAAATCTCAGATGTATGTCATGCTTATAATTTGCCTTTATTCTTAGATGGTGCAAGACTTGGTTATGGGCTCATGTCTTATGATACAGACGTGACACTAGAAGATATTGCGGAACTCACTGATGTATTCTATATTGGTGGAACTAAAGTAGGGGCATTATGTGGAGAAGCTGTTGTCTTTACTAAGAATAATACACCAGCACACTTTGTAAACCTTATCAAGAAGCATGGTGCACTACTCGCAAAAGGACGTTTAAACGGTGTTCAATTTGATGTTCTTTTTACAGATGATCTCTATTTCAAGATTTCAAGACATGCTATTGATATGGCTGAAAAGCTTAAAACAATCTTTAAAGAAAAAGGTTATGAATTCTATATTGATTCTCCTACAAACCAGCAGTTCTTTATTGTAGACAACAAGAAACTAGAAGAACTAGAAAAGCATGTACGCTATGGTTTCTGGGAAAAGTATGATGATACGCATACAGTAGTACGTTTTGCGACAAGCTGGGCTACTACAGAAGAATCTATTGAAAAACTTAAAGAACTACTATAAAAAGATTCCTTGCGGAATCTTTTTTTAATGCCATGCGGTTGTATGTTCATCAATAACCTGGCCATTTTCTATTTTATAGAATCCTAATACTATAGTAGTACCTTTTTTTGTTTCCTGATAGACATATTCATGCTCATGTGTTTCATAATAATTCAAATGACGTGTGACACCATCTTTATTGTAAAGATTAGCATACATCCATCCCTTTGCGCTGATACCATATTTTATATCATCATAATGAAGATAATCAGCCACCATCTTCAATTCTTTTCTGATCTCATCGGCATCATTACCAGCCATATCACCTTTAGTTGTAATGGCATCCTGACCATTCACAACAGAACTATTTGTCTTACCATTATAATAAAGATTATAAAGTGTATCATCCTGCTCAGTTCCTCTTATTACAACACCTACATGATCCTTATACCAACTAACACTCCATACATCGTCTCGAATACTTCCACCATCATCTGATAATACAAAGTCGGTCTTATTGATTATCGTATCATTCTTTTTAAGAAGCAGACGTCCATCTGCACTGCTGAAGAATAGAGGCGCTCCTACTGACTGCATCACAACCTCATATCCGTTATAAGACTTCTTATCTACAGTTGCTACATGATACTCAATCATATAGATAAAAGCACCATAGAGTAAACCAATCACCACTATAATACTTAATAAGATTCCTAGAATCACCTTTAATACTTTTTTCATACAATCTCCTTACAAAAAAAGAAGATCTTTCGATCTTCTTATCTACCAGCACCTGCATAATGAGATGCATAATAACCGCTATTTAATGAAGATACTGTAACACCAGTACTTGAGTTAGCAGCATGAACAAACTGTCCATTACCGATATAGATACCTACATGTGAGATACCTGACTTATAAGTTCCTGCGAAGAATACTAAGTCCCCAGCACTTAAGCCAGCCTTAGATACTCTTGTAGTAGAACTATACTGAGCAGAAGCAGTTCTTGGTAATGATTTACCATTCTGTCTATATACCCATGAAGTGAATCCAGAACAGTCAAATGCTGTTGGTCCAGAAGCACCAAATACATAAGCAGAACCTACTTTAGATAAACCAGTTCCAACAATACCGCTGTGTCCACCCTTAACACTTGTACCACCAGCATTGTATCCACCTCTTGAAGGAGCTGCAGATACATTCACCTTAGCACTTGCATTAGCTGTATTACCAGCGTTATCAGTGACTGTATAGTTTACTGTATAACTTCCAGATTTAGAAGTATTGACAGAACCACTTACATTTACTTTGCTTGTTACATCACCATCAAGATTATCGATGGCAGAAACAAGATTTGACTTTGCATCAAATGATGAACC
This sequence comes from Catenibacterium sp. UBA627, assembly GCF_002299355.1. Taxonomy (NCBI): domain Bacteria; kingdom Bacillati; phylum Bacillota; class Erysipelotrichia; order Erysipelotrichales; family Coprobacillaceae; genus Catenibacterium; species Catenibacterium sp. UBA627. Next base: position 16,275 of record NZ_DBPF01000119.1, on the reverse strand, counting down.
ATACTTCACATTAACATCATTAGACTTTAATGTAATAGCAGGAGCAGCAATATCAGCTACAGTTACATCATAAGTATTTTCAGTCTTATTACCACTTGCATCAGTTGCAGTTACCTTAAGAGACTGAGTACCATCTAACTTCTTAGTATCTATTTCACCTTCAACAGTTAAAACAGGATTCATATCATAGTTATCCTTTGCTTCAACATAGTTGTTGATATCAAAGTTATCACCGTAGTTTACTACGAAGTTACCATTCTTTAAGTTCATTTCAGGAGCAGATGTATCACCAACATTGAAAGTAAATGTCTTAGTAGCAACATTACCCATGTTATCTTCAACAGAAGCATTGATCACCTGTTCACCTAACTGAGTTGTATCTAATTCCTTATCAAAATTAACGAAGTCTGTTACATCACCATCAACATTATCAGTCGCTTTGATGTACTGTTTTAAATCGTTGCTGCCATTGGCTTCAACGTTGATGACAAATCCATCATCATTTCTAGATTCAAGAACGGGTGCTTCATTATCTACAACCTTAACACTAACAGTCTTAGTTGTTTCATTATTGAAAGCATCCTTTACTGTTACATTGACAGCATATGTTCCTAACTGGTTCTTTTCATAAGAATCAGCATGAATCTTTGTTTTTAATGTATCAGCATTATCTCTGTTATCAGAGATTGCAAAATCACTAGCTTTTAAGACAGTTCCATAAGGAACTTCAATTGTTTTTGAATGTACAACAGGTGCTGTTCTATCAGCAGCTGTATAACCCACGATTGCGAAAGCGGAAATAGCAAACACAGGAATGAACATTGTCTTCTGAGTTCTTACTCTATGAGATACGAAACTCATGATTTCTTTTGTTTTCTTATCCATTTTTCTCTCTCCTTTTGTCTTTCGACAGGCTCTATTATAGCACCTCATATTAAAAAATAAAGAAAAATCTTAAGAAATTTTTAAGAAGTATCAAAATATGCTGTATTTATCGCATAAAAATGAATTAAGAAATTTTTAAAAATGACTTAAGAATTATACAAAATGCCTTGTTTTTTAAGGAAAACACAATGAGTACGCTTATAAAAGCATTAGATTTTCATCCTATATAATGATAGAATAGATTAAAGACGAAGAAGGAGGAAGAATCATGTTTGATAAGCTATTTAGTAAACTGCAACGTGTAGGAAAGAGCTTTATGATTCCTATTGCTGTTTTACCTATTGCTGGTCTATTGATGGGTATAGGTCAGTCACTCACAAATGAGACAATGATTCAGGCCTACCATCTTCAATTCATGCTTGGAAAAGGAACGCCACTCAATGCACTGCTTACTATTATGTGCAATGCTGGAAATATTGTCTTTGATAATCTTCCTGTTCTATTTGCGGTGGGCATAGCTATGGGCATGGCTAAACATGAAAAAGCCACTGCGGCCTTTTCTGCATTAGTTGCCTTTCTTATTATGCATGCCTCTATTAATGCTTTATTAATTATTAATGGTTATATTGTAAATGGGCAGATTGCTGATTTCGTAAGAATAGGAACGATTAATTCAATCTGTGGAATCCAGTCTTTAGATATAGGTGTCTTCGGTGGTATAGTAGTAGGACTTGGTGTTGCTTATCTTCATAATAGGTTCTATATGACACGACTTCCCGATTACTTATCATTCTTTGCAGGCACACGTTTTGTTCCAGTTATCTGTTGTGTGACATTTGTTTTTGTAGGAATCCTATTCTTTTATATTTGGCCACCTATTCAGGAGGCTATCTATCACTTAGGTGTATTTATAAGAGACAGCAGTTATGCAGGTACATTCGTATTTGGCTTTGTAAAGCGTATGTTGATTCCTTTTGGATTACATCATGTGTTCTATCTTCCATTCTGGCAGACAGGACTTGGTGGTAGTATGGTAGTGGATGGACAACTGATCCAGGGGGCTCAGAATATCTTCTTTGCGCAGCTTGCTTCACCCCATGTGACTCATTTCAATGTAGAAGCCACTCGCTTCTTCTCAGGAGAATATATCTTTATGATATTTGGCCTTCCCGGTGCAGCCCTTGCAATGTATCATTGTGCAAGACCTAGCCAGCGTAAAAAAACAGGAGGTTTATTATTTTCTGCTTCATTGACTTCTATATTAACAGGTATTACTGAACCAATTGAATTCACATTCTTATTTCAGGCACCGCCACTCTTTTTGATTCATGCACTTCTAGCAGGAAGCGCATATGCAGTGGCTCATGCTTTAAATATAGCGATAGGTGTCACTTTTAGTGCAGGAGCGATTGATTTCTTCTTGTTTGGTATATTACAGGGTAATAGTAAAACAAACTGGGTCTTTGTCCCAATAATAGGTTTTATTTATTTCTTGCTTTATTATTCAATCTTTAAGTTTGTGATTAAACGTTATGATTTTAAAACAGTAGGTAGAGGAGAAGATACACAACTGCATACAAAAAAAGACTATTCTAGAAAGAAAAGTCTTGACGTAGACAGTTCTGTGTCTCATTCTATTGTAGAAGCATTAGGAGGTATTCCTAATATATTAGATGTTGATACATGTACAACACGTCTGCGTGCGACTTTAAAGAATCCGACACTAGTTGATGAGGAAACCTTAAAGGCAACAGGTGCTGCAGGTATATATATGCGTGGAGAAGGTATACAAATTACTTATGGACCACATGTTGTCATTATCGTATCAGAAATAAAACAGATATTACATGAAGGAGAATAAAGTGAAAAAACAGCGTTATGAAGTCATTGGAACGCTAAACAATAACGGAATTGTCGCAAAAGATGAACTCAATAAAGAAGTTATATTACTAGGGAAAGGAATAGGCTTCAAAAGAAAAGCAGGAGATGTAATTGAGAATCCTGGAAAGAATATTAAATGCTATAGTTTAGAGAAGAATACTGGTAAGAATGTCTTACAGGGGGTTGATCCTATCTTCTTAGAAATAGCCAATGAAATTATCCGTTATGCAGAAAAAGAATTTGGTGATATAGATACTAAGATTCTTTTACCTCTTGCAGACCATATCGCATTCTCTATTGATCGTATTAAGAATGATATGGTGATTTCAAACCCTCTTACAAGTGATATTCGATTATTGTTTGCAGATGAATATAAAGTAGCTACAAAAGCAAGAAAAATCATTAAGAGAAGATTAGGGTATGAAATCACTGATGATGAAATTGGTTATATTTCTCTTCATATTCATGCGGCTTTGAGTTCTCAGCCACCTGCACGTTCATTACAGGTTGCCAGCATTATTCATCAGACAGTCACTTATGTAGAAGAAACTTTTAATATAGTGATTGATGAAGACTCAATTGCATATATTCGTTTAGTAAATCACATCAAGTTCTTAATGGTCCGATTAGATCGTAAAGAAGATGTGCAGGTTTCTATGACTGACTATACAAAAGAAAAGTTTCCAGAAAGCTATGCAGTGGCATGTCGTGTAGCGGATTATATAGAAAAGCTGATTCTTGAAAAGATATCAGATGAAGAAATAGGCTATCTTGCGATACATATAGAAAGAATCAGACAAAGTGTATAATAAAAGGCAGCTTGTGCTGCCTTTTTTTCTTTGTTGACGTGCATGACAGGATTTGAACCTGCAGTCTTCAGAGCCGGAGTCTGATGCTCTATCCATTTGAGCTACATGCACATAGCTTATTCATTATATCATAGAAAGGATGAATTTTATGAGACAATTTATCGCACTTACATTTAATTCTTCTTTTAAAGAAGAACTGGTTCATATTATAGATTCTTTAAAGGAGGAAGGTATTAAAGGCAAGTATTATGATCCTGATAATCTTCATATGACTTTAGCCTTCTTTGGTGAAACAAATAGACAGGATGAAATTATGAAGATTATACAATCTATTCCTTTTCCTGAAATCACCATTACTACTAACCGTATTGGTCATTTCAGGAAGATATACTGGGTAGGAGTCAAAGAAAATCCTGAATTAGATGCTTATGTGAATACACTAAGAAATACATTGAAGAAGCATGATATTTCTTTTGATGAAAAACCCTTTTATCCTCATATAACCATTCTAAGAAAAGCAGAAGAAGGGGACAGAACACTTCAAGAAGTCTCTACAAAAGATATCAAAGTAGAACTCTTACAGGCCCATTACTTAGAAGAAGGCTTAAAATATCTTCCTTATAAGGAACAGGATGTATTAGAAGTAATTAATGAAATATATAAACAGAAAGGATATGTCACTATCGCAATAGATGGAAGATGTGGAAGTGGGAAAACAACTCTTGCAAATAAATTAAAAGCATATTTTGATTGTCATATATTTCATATGGATGATTTCTATCTTCAGGAATATCAACGTACGTATGTGCGCTATAATGAGCCAGGCGGTAATGTAGATAGAGAACGTTTTAAAAAGGAAGTATTAGATCCTTTGAAAAATCAACAGGACGTTCTTTATCGTCCAATAGACTGTTCCTCTATGTCTATAAGTGAAGGAACTGTATATCCTTATAAACCTATCAACATTATTGAAGGTTCTTATTCATGCCATCCTGAGCTTATTGATGATTATGATATGACTATATTCTTAGATATAGATGAATCATTACAACATAAACGTATAGAAGAAAGAAATGGAAAAGAAGCCCTTAACATGTTCATAAATAAATGGATACCATTAGAAGAAAAGTATTTTTCTTCCTTTGATATCCAAGATCATTGTGATTTCTATTTTAAAGCAGGTGACTAGCCTGCTCTTTATTTTTTCTTAGAGCTTTCTTAATAATCTTTAAACATCCCTGATCTTCATTAGAATCAGTGATACCATATGCCAGCTTCTTGATTTCATCTACTGCATTCTCCATCGCAAAACCATATTTTACAGATTCTAATAAAGCATAATCATTCATCTGGTCACCAAAAGCAAGACATTCATCTCTGGAAATATGCTCATGTTCCTGAATATAACGCATTCCAAGACCTTTGTTGACACCTTCTCTTTGAATATCCATCCATTCATTACCCGATGTAATAATCTGTAATCCCTTAGGTAAAATACGTGTAATATCTCCTGCATTATTTTTGATATCTCCTTCAGGATCTAATAATGCAATCTTAGTAATAGGTTCATCGATTTCATCAAAATCATCAATTAACTTATTAGAACAATAATAAGTTGTTAATTCTTTAGTCAGATGATCCTTTCTTCTTGCGTAAGCATACTTTTCTCCTGCTACCACAATCTTAAGATCAGGATAATGTTGTTTGACTCTCTCTATCGCAAGAAAAGCTTTCTTACGGTCCATATCAAACACTTCTAAAGTATTTGGCCCCTTCGCAATATAACTGCCTCCATCTGCAATAAAATACATATCTTCACTCATAGGCAGAAACTTCTGATAAAGTCGTGCATACTGGTTACCACTTGCAGCCACAAACAGTACACCCTCTTCCTTCATCTCAAAAAATAAATCAATAAAAGACTTATCAAACTGCTTCTTATTATCGAGGAATGTTCCATCCATATCTGTCGCAATTAATTTGATCATTTGTCTTATCCCCCTTTGTGCACCACTATAGCACACATCTTTGATTTATGGTAGACTATTTCAGAAAGGAAGTTATATATGATATTACTATACATTTTATTATTTCTTATTATGGCTTGTACATGGCGTACATGTTATCATATCTATACAAAAGGACTTTGTTCATTTGGCTTTATTCTCACTGCCTATTTATCCCATCAGACAAAACTATTTCTTCTTATCTTGCCAGGATTACTCGCATTCATGATAGGAGATCTACTCCTATGTAAGAAAAATCTATTTAAGTATGGACTTAATGCATTTCTTATAGGTGATATTGCTTGTCTATTCTTCTATTATCATTATCAGCCATTCACCTATATAGAACTCATTGCGCCAGTAGTATCTATGATCTTATTGGAAGTAGTGACTTATTCTAAAGATATGGACTATAAAACAGAAATCACCAGCTATATATTTGCGCTCGTCTGGCTGACAACTAAAAGTATTCTTGCAGCCATAACTATGAATACACTTAACTTCAAGATGATGGCATTAGGCTTTATTCTCTATCTCTTATCAGATGTACTTCTTGCCTTCTATAAGAGAAATAAGTACCAAATATTAGGGATTTTGAATATTTTCTTCTATTATTTTGGAATTTTTTTAACCGCTTACAGTTTTTCTTTCATCTAATGTGTTAAAATAGATACAAAAGGGGAGAGAGAAATGGCAGAAACAGTAGAAGATTTAAATCAGTTAAGGGAGATGCTTCATCATTTTGATACATTGCATATCGCATTTCAAGATGATGACTATCCTTATATTGTTCCAATGAACTTTGGAATAGGAGAGGATCAAGATAAAATAGTACTTTATATCTATACACCAAGAGAAGGAAAGATGACTCATCTTATTAAAGAAAATCCTCATGTTGGTGTACAGGCAGAAACATTATATGAATATTTTTATAAATTAGATAAGACAGTCTCTAATTCTTATTCATCTATTATTGGAAAAGGAATTATCGAGCCAGTTCCTCATGAATTATATGATGAAGCGATGGAATCTATTCTAACGCATTGTGGTTATGAAACATATCCTTATAATAAGGATTATATAGACACATGCCATGTTTATAAGATTACTTTGAGTCAGGTGACTGGAAAAAATCATTTTAAGGGAGTATAAGATGTCACAGAAAAAACGTCATCAACAAATTATTACAAAACTGAATATTGATGGACAGGTCTTTGTGAAAGAACTGGCTTCATCCTTTGGTGTGACAGAAGATTGTATCCGTAAAGATCTCACACTCTTAGAAAAGGCAGGGAAACTTAAAAGAGTACATGGCGGTGCAGTCAATGTACGTGTTAATTTGCATCATACCAATGTATCAGAACGTGTCGAACTTTATAGTGAAGAAAAGAAAATCATTGCTTCTAAAGCTATTAATGAACTAGAAAAGGGCTATGTAATTTTCCTAGATATATCTACAATCAATTTAGAAATCGCAAAACTCATATTTGAAAAGAACATCGCACTCACTATTGTGACAAATATGATTGATATTATGCAGCTCTATAGACAAAATAGTGCAGTGAGACTCATCTTTTTAGGAGGAGACTTCAATCAGGTAAAAGATGGATTTGTAGGCGCACTTACAAATCACTTGATTAGAAAATATCGTTTTGATATTTCATTTATTGGTGTTGTTGGTATTGATTTAGAACATAATGTCATTACAACCTATGAAACAAACGATGGTATCACTAAAAAGACAGCCATCAATGCAAGTAAGAAAGCCTATATGGTAGGAGAAAGTGCTAAACTCAATCAAGATGGAAACTATGCCTATGCCTCACTTGATGACTTCACAGGCTATATATGTGAAAAAGAATTAGACCACTCTCTTGTAAAAGTATTTAAAGACCATCAGGTAGAACTCATTTAAAAAAGCCCAGACTTAATTGATCTGGGTCTTTTTATGTGCTGTATAGGATAAGAATACATCAATAAGATGAGAATCTAATATATAAGGTTCTTTCTCATCATAAATCATATAACCATCAATCTTTTCAAACGTCATCTTTAATACATCTGTTAATAGATCACTTAATATATAAGTATTCATAGGTTTCTTATTGATGGCTTCTTCTCTATCTATATAAAGAGGAATCAAACGGAACCCATCAATATCTATGACATAATTAGAAGCATTCCTATCTTTTTCTTTTAAATAATAATAGAAACGTATATTATCTAGAAGTTCTAAGAAAGCTTCTTTTCTTTCATTCTTAACAGGAAATAATTCTTTATATTCTTCTTTTAAAGATTGATCATATTCTGTTTCTAAAGGCAATGTCTTTTCAATAAAATGAAGATGATCAGGTATATCAAAGATGGACTTATAATTCTTAGTCATGACCTGTCCTAACACTCTTTCTCCATTTTCTTCTACATAAACATAATCACCAACATCTATATGATCATAAGAAGGAATTAAATATGTCCTTACTTGTATTTTTGTCTGTACCTCACATAAAGATACCTTTAAACGATAATCATAAAGACGCTCTGCCCACTCTTTATCTACTATTAGACTTGTATCATACTTCAATATCTTCTTCATTACAGGATCCTGTTCCTTTAAATCATACCAGTTCCTATTAAAGATATAAGCACGTGTCCCATTAGGATTTAACGCAATCATGAGTTCTTTCTCTTCTTCCTTATTAAATAAGAAAAAAGAAGGAATATCTTCATTTAACTCTTTCTTTAAAGCAATCTTATACAACTCTATTAAACGATCATCTCTATTCTCTAGAATCATGATCTTCTCTTTGAAATTCAGCCAGGAATCTGTATAACGGAATATATAATCTTTATAGAGAGGAGTCATCCGTAACTGTTCCACACCATGAATAAACTGATCCTTATCCTGTCCATACTGTACAATAAAGTGATGTACAGGATCGATATAAGTCAAGGGATGCTTTAAAAAAGTTGTCTCTCCACAATGTGGACATGTATAAGACATAATAGAATCATCAATAATACGTTCTCTTTGATCTAGTCCTACACAGCTATAATCCTCATATCTATTCTCTTTACCGCATTTGGAACATGTAATAATATAAACATCTTTATTTCTCATAATCCTTCCTCCTAACAAAAAAAGAGCGTAAACACGCTCTATTCAATCACATGGATTGTAAGATACTTCTTTTTATAAGTATGATGATTATCCCCTGCAGTTAAAGTAATACGTGTTGTACCAGGAGTAATAGTAGTCACTAAACCTTTCTGATCAACACTAGCCACATTTGCATACTGAGATGAATAATGTGTATATTCTACTTTTACTTTCTGAGGATCAGTCTTGTAATGAATCTGGTATGTTTCTCCCTGCTTCACAGTTACATACTGATCAGGAATAACCACACTGCTTAATACTGGTCCCTGTGCTACACATGCATATTGATAAACACCAAACAAGAAAACAAAATAAACAATACCTAAAATTATCTTCATTTTCTTCTTTATATGTTTATTAAAATATATCAGCACAAAAGGAATCAGTGGAAAAAGAACAATACCTGCAAAAATCCAACTCTTAGAAAGAGGTTCTCTTTCTTCTTCAAGCGTGCTATTTTGTTTATCTGACATATTGTACCCACCTTTTTTAATTCCTCTTCATTATATCGAATATGTTATCGTTTTTAAAGAACTTTTGTACATGTTGACAACCTCATATAACACTTCTATAATAGTTATTGTATCTTTGGGGCAGGTGAAATTCCTGATCGGCGGTGATAGTCCGCGAGCGTAAAGCATGAACTGGTGTAATTCCAGTACCGACGGTATAGTCCGGATGGAAAAAGATGGCGTTTTTATGAAATGACTTTTTCAATCTCCTATAAGATATATATAGGAGATTTTTTTTCGCCATAGAAAGAGGCAAAAATGAAAACTAAAAAATTAGTAATGGCAGCTCTACTTGGTGCATTAGCTGCAATCTTAATGGTATTGGACTTCAATGTTCCATTCGTACCAATGTTTATTAAATTTGATTTCTCAGATTTTCCAGTATTAATTGGTGGATTTGTATTCGGCCCACTTACTGGTGTATTAATCGCATTCTTAAAGATTGTCTTAAACCTTCTCTTTAAACCAACTACTACTATGTTTGTAGGAGAGGCATCTAACTTCTTACTAAGCGTATGTTATATGGGAGTAGCCTGCTTGTATTATAGAAAGCATCGTACTAAGAAGGGTGCTGTAATAGGCATGGCACTTGCAACAGTTGCAACAAGCTTATTTGCGATTGCATCAAACTTATTAGTGATGTTCCCAATGTATGCTAAACTATTTGGTATGTCTACAGAAGCCATCATCGGTATGTTCTCTAAGATCAATCCATTAGTAAAAGATATGACAACTATGGTTATTGCATCACTTGTTCCATTCAATCTCTTTAAATATGGTGTTATTTCAATTATAACATTCATTTCTTATAAGAAAATTGAAGTTATTTTGAAAAAATATTCGAATTAAGCAAAAAATATGTTGATTAATTTAGCCAATTCATGTAATCTTTATACAAAAGTGTGAGGTAGAATAAAGATATGAAAGTGGTTAAATTTGGTGGCTCATCGTTAGCCAGCGCAACTCAATTTAAAAAAGTACATGACATCGTTCTAGAAGATACTGATCGTCATTATGTGGTTCCCAGTGCCCCTGGGAAAAGAAATAAAGAAGATACAAAGGTAACAGATTTATTGATTCTTGCCTATTCACATCACAACAAAGATGATTTTGAAGAAATCTATGACAGAATCAAAGAACGTTACAATGAAATCATTACTGAACTAGGTCTTGATATTTCTTTGGAAGAAGACTTTAAAGAAATTAAAGAAGAAATCAAAAAACAGAACAGTTTTGATTATACAATTTCACGTGGTGAATATTTAAATGGTAAAGTGTTAGCTAATTATTTAGGCTTTGACTTTATTGATGCGGCAGATGTTATTTATATCGATAAGCATGGTAGATATGATGAAAAGAAAACAGATGCAGCTCTCACAAAAGCTTTATCTGAACATGACTATGCAGTCGTTCCAGGATTCTATGGTCAATTAAATGATGAATCAGGACGCATTAAAGCCTTCTCTAGGGGTGGTAGTGATGTTACTGGTAGTATCGTTGCGAAATGTGCCTGTGCAGATCTTTATGAGAACTGGACAGATGTATCAGGATTCCTTATTGCGGATCCACGTATTGTCAAGGATCCTAAACCAATTGCGACAATCACTTATAAAGAATTAAGAGAATTATCTTATATGGGTGCAAGTGTTCTACATCAGAATTCCATCTTCCCAGTAAGAAATGAAGGTATTCCTATCTTAATCAAGAATACCAACAGTCCAGAAGATGCAGGTACTCTCATTGTAGAAAGTACTTGTCATAAACCAGATCACGTTATTACAGGTATTGCAGGTAAAACAGGTTTTGCGACTGTCATGATTGAAAAAGACATGATGAACAGTGAAATCGGTTTTGGTCGTAAAGTACTACAGGTATTTGAAGAACATGGTCTTTCATTTGAACATATGCCTTCAGGTATCGATACAATGACTATCATTGTGAACAGCGATGACTTCATTGAAAAAGAACAGGCCATCCTTGCAGGATTACATCGTGCTGTACAGCCTGACTATATTGTCTTAGAATCTGATTTAGCCTTAATTGCGGTCGTAGGACGTGGTATGAAGGACAGCCGTGGTACTTCAGCAAGAGTATTTAAAGCACTTGCGAAAGAAAACATCAACGTTAAGATGATTGACCAGGGTTCATCAGAATTGAATATCATCGTAGGGGTAAGAAACTGTTATTTCAAACCAGCTATTAAAGCCATCTATGATGAATTCATTACAAGTGAAGACGACGAATAGAGAAGCATTCTGCTTCTCTATTTTTTTTATAACATTGAGTGACACACTCATAAAAGTGTGTTAATATATAGGCAATTCATAAACAAGGGAGGATATATTTATATGAAATACAAAATTACCGCATTATTAATTGAAGTCATACAGCCATTACTTACGATATCCTATCCCTGTTTATGTATTGCTGGATGAAATTTCATATCGATTAGCATTAAAGTCTTAAAGATGACTTCAAGGCATGATTGTCTTGAAGTTTTTTAATGAAAATAAAAGAGGAGATCAACTCCTCTATAACTTCACAGGCTTATTCTTTATACACATTATTAAACTTATGACAGATAATAAGCAGGCAATTATATGAAATCTCATAAAACTAAATAAACATACAAGAACCATAAGACTACCACAAATCATATAAGTCGTATTAACCTTTCTGAGTAATGCACTCATACCTATAGAAAAACATCCTAATACTCCTGTTAATAGTACCAAATTCAATCCAAACAGCTGACAGATACTTCTCACTGGCAATAAATACATCATCGCATAGGCAACAAGTGTCATTGAAAGGAATAATACAGAAAGTGACAAATTACTCATTAAAGGTTTCAATAAAGCACGATCAAAAATGTTTATATGATTTCTTACATCTATCTCTACAAGAACACTTAATATCGCATTACATAATACAACAAGTATTGTGATTGTAGTGAGTGTTCCTAGAGTTCCAACTAATTCTTTATCTATCAAATGGCGATCATGAAGAAAAACAATCATGACAATCGCACCAAGTAATCCCTGTATTAAACTTAATATTCCTTGTAGTATAGAAATAGAATTATGTGAATGCACACCGCATATAGCCATCACAAAAGAACCAGCCATTCCAATAAGAAAACAAAAAGCACTTAACCCAAAAGGTACATTAATCGTATTATACTCAAATAAATGAAATAAATTATACAGCATTCCGATTATCTCATCCCCAATAGAAGGCTGAAAATGCACAACACCATGACTATATATCATATTCACCACTAAGAAGCTTATAGCCAATGCTTCATATTTCTTCTTCATAAGACTCACTCCCTTCCTATTATTATAGTTCTTTTATATTTTTATACAACTTCATCATAAATGTAATTGGTTATTATTGTCCATACATTTGTGATACATTCCCTTAATTTCCTTTGTGCACAAACATGCTATAATAGTACAAGGGGTGATGATATGAAGAAAGGTGTAATGATGCAGGGCTTTGAGTGGTATCTTCCCTCAAGTCCGCATTTGTGGAAAATACTCAGAGTCAATGCTTATAAACTTAAAAAAGCAGGTATTACCGCTATCTGGCTCCCTCCTGCTTATAAAGGAGCAAATGGCGTCAATGATACGGGGTATGGTGTCTATGATCATTATGATTTAGGAGAATTCAATAGTAAAAACACAATCCGTACCAAATATGGCACGAAGAAAGAATACCTCTGGTGTATAAAGATGTTTCATCTATTTGGTATAGATGTCTATGCAGATATCGTACTTAATCATTTAATTGGTGCAGATGGGATGGAACAGGTCATTGCTTATAAAGTAGATGCCTATCATAGACATAAAGTTTCTAAAAGAAAAAGAGTTATTCGTGCTTCTACTTACTTCTCATTTCCATCAAGACATAAATATTCAGACTTTATCTATAATGCCTCACATTTTACAAGTGTGGACTACGATGCTTCTAAACATCAAAAAGGTCTTTATTTATTCAAAGGAAAACATTTTAGTGAGAATGTAGATGATGAATATGATAACTATGATTACTTGATGGGAGCAGACTTAGACTACAACAATCCTGAAGTTGTCAAAGAAGCCATTAACTGGGGACTCTGGTATAAAGATATCACACATCTCGATGGCTTTCGATGTGATGCCATTAAACATATAGACTCTTCTTTCTATGAACATTGGATCACTACAATGCGCCAACATTCTAAAAAAGAACTCTTTTCTGTAGGTGAATACTGGGGAGACATAGATCATTTATGTCATTATCTCAAATCCATACACTTCTGTATGAGTTTATTTGATGTTCCTTTACATTATCATTTCTATGATGCGAGTCATTCTAATGGTTATTTTGATATGCGAGAACTCTTCAATAATACGTTAGTACAAAGATATGACAAATATGCTGTCACATTTGTGGATAACCATGATACCCAGCCAGGACAATCTCTCACTTCTTTTATTGAAGATTGGTTCAAACCACAGGCCTATGCCTGCATATTATTGAGACAAGAAGGTTATCCATGTATCTTCTATGGAGATTATTATGGTATACCTCATGATCATATTTCATCTAAGAAAGAATTATTAGATAAGATGATGAAACTAAGAAGACAATATGTGGAAGGAATCAGACATGACTATATAGATGATCCTGATGTTATTGGATGGACTTATGAAACAGGACTTGCAGTGATATTAACCAATAGTAAAGGTGGCACAAAACGTATGTTTGTAGGTAAACAATATAAGCGTATGACAGATGGTAAACATACAATTGATATTGTAGATGGATATGGAGAGTTCATCTGTGATGCAGCTTCTTTGAACCTTTATGTTGTCTGTAAATAGTTCTATAGGTAGAAATACGATATATATAACTATGAATAAAATACATTTCCAAATTTTGAAAATACCTGAGTTTTAAATGTAAACGGTAGTAAAGTAAGTTAGAATAATTAAAAAGAAGGTGTGGAGAAATTATTCAATAGGGAGGAGACACTTGTTGGAATTTACTTACAGTCAGGTGGAAAGTCTGAATGAGACTGAAGCCTACGTTTATAATTATGTTGTGAAAAACACAAAGAAGGTATTAAATGAAAGTATTCGTGAATTAGCCAATGATACACATGTATCTACGGCAACAATCATGCGTTTTTGTAAGAAGATGGGTTGTGAAGGTTTTACAGAATTAAAGTATAGATTGAAAGAGTCTGAAGAAATGCAGGAGACCAAAGAAGACAATGTGGCTGATCAATTTGGTTTTTTTATAGAAAAAATAAAATCATCTGATTATTTGGATAGTATTCATAGGGCTGCTGAGATTATTAAACAGTCTGATTTAATTCTTACGCTAGGTATTGGTACTACTGGTGATTTTGCAAAATATACATCACGTTTATTAAGTGGTGTGGGCTATTGTTGTTATGGGGTGGATGGAGCTGCTTATCCTGTGCAGAGAGTTGCTGAAGGACATCAGGAAGTTATCATTGCATTTTATGAAAGGATACAAAAAAAGCTTCTTTTTGAAGAAATCTATCGTTATAAGAATAAGAATTATATGATTATTATGTTTTCAAATAATAACATGGGAAGTATGGAACATTTATGTGATGAAGTGATTCATGTTTCTGATGGTAGCGTTATGCTAGGAAAAATACATTCTGGAATTCCTATGCTTTATGCGATAGAAAAACTAGCTTATGAACTAACAAAGTAACATTGTTACAAAAAAATGTAACATGTAACCGTTTTCCAGGGAACGGTTATTTTTTTTATTCTATTGTGATATCTTATGTATATAGTATATTTATTTACAAGTCAAAAGGTACTTTTATGAAAAAGCATTGCGTTTTTATTAGTCTAATAGTTGTTTGTATTGTGATGTTCATCATTACGACTTGGTGTCCATTCTATGTAGTAGAGGGTGAATCCATGAATCCGACATTAGTAAATAATGATGTTGTATGTATTAAGAAAACAAAGTCTTTCAAGCAGGGAGACTTAATTGCGTTTCAGTATAATAATAAGCTGCTGGTGAGAAGAGTGATTGGTTTGTGTGGGGATAAAATCAACATTGATTCAAACGGCTATGTATTTGTGAATGAGAAAAAGTTAGATGAAAACTATATACAGAACAGAAAAGACAATCCACTACGTGACGAAGTATTCCCTTATACAGTTCCAGAAGGACAGATATTTGTATTAGGGGATAATAGACATCGTGCAATAGATTCAAGAATGCGTGATTTAGGTTGTATTGATAATGATAAGATTATTGGTCAAGTCGTTATGAAGATTTATCCTATCACCCACTTTTCTGTTTATTAAGGGAAAGGGGACATTTAGATGACAGAATATAATATTTTAAACAAACCAGGCAGAAAGAAATTGATGTTATTTTTTTGCTTGGTTTTTTTAACAGCTATTGCATTCTTCTATATTAATAGTGCTAGAATGGATGATTTTACATCATTGATTACTGATGCAACTGTACAATATCAAAATAATGGTGTGATGAAGGATTATACAGCTGATGTCCATCTTGAAGACAATACACCTCTTTCTTTCCTTATTAAAGCAACTGTTCCTCAAGGAACACTTGCTTCAATAGAAAATGTAGAAAGTGAAGAAGAAACAACTCAGGAAACAGTTGTAAAGAATCAAACATTAACTTATAACCTACCAGAACAATTAAAGGTAGAAGATACACAAACAAATAAGTTATATCTAGAAAATGATTTAGTACATTCTATTGGTACTTATGAGATTAGAAATAATTTATTAACTATGTATTTTGATGAAGATCATGTGAATACGAATGCAGAAGGTGAATTAAAACTTGCATTGGTATTAGAAACAGATTCTTCTCATGTTATTTATGATGTCAATGGTTCTTCTCTTGTTTCATTCAATACTAAGAATATTGAGTTAAATAAGTATATAGAACAACCTGTTGAAACAACAGTTACTAATCAGATGGATGAACAGGTGGTGGAAGAGGTT
>NZ_DBPF01000060.1:3197-19536 GCF_002299355.1 Catenibacterium sp. UBA627 | reverse complement strand
CAGATTCCTTTGTTTATTGAAGGAATGACTATAGAGGAACTTATTAAACAATTAGTTAAATTAGGTTATCAAAGAAATGATACATATGAAGAAAAGTTTGGTATAGCTTCTCTAAAGAAAAAATATCCTAGAAACTTATCAGGTGGTGAAAAGACAAGAGTCGCTATCTATTTAGCTATTATGAGTCAACCAGAAATATTGATACTTGATGAGCCTACAGCTGCTTTGGATGCATCCTATGCGATAGAAATGATTAAGTATCTAAAAGAATATGCTGAAGAGGGACATTATGTGATTGTGGCAACTCATGATCAAAGGATGATTGAAGAAGCAGACGTACTCTATAAGGTTGATCAAACACTTATTCTAGAAAAAGAGAATCAAAGGGAAACATCTCTTATATCACAGATACCACATAATCATAAATTATTTAATCTACGTTTTTCTCATCGTACGTTTAGAATAGTAATGAATATACTTGTTGCTTTCACAATGATTATATGTGCATATAGCTATAATGTTTATGGACATTATAATGCATCTTATGAACAAAAAATCAATACGATTGCTTCGAGAGATTTAACTGTATATAAGGAAAAGATGAGTAATGACTATTATTCATATAATGGTTCAGAATTTCCTATGACACAATCAGATTATAAAAAGATTAAATCTGTAAAGAATATTGAGAGTGTTAAATGGCGTTATGAAAAAGAATACGATGATGTTATGATACTTGGATTAGATACTGAAACTCAATTGAAATATCAAGAAGCAAAACTTACAGGAAAGAAATGTAATCAAACAATAAATCTAGTGAGTATGCAGGTATATGATAATGAAGATGATTATACAAATTTAACTGTAAAGCATAATGATAATAAAGGTGTATATATAAGTAATCAGTTATTATCTAATCAGAATATTTCAGTTGATTCAATCAATATGGATGATCTTAAATTAAAGTTCTATTTACCTATTCCTATGTATGATGCATCAGGTATTACACAGACAGGTATTGATTTAGAAGGTAGTGACTATGTGGATGTTAATACTGTCCTTGTGGATCTCGTAGAGGTAGAATTACCTGTAAGAGGTATACTAAAAGAAGGAACAGAAATAAGTTCAAATTCATATAATGGTACTGGCAGTATCTATGTCCCACGAAGTGTTGTAAATCAATATAGAAAGACATATCATGCAACACAATCAAAAGTATTATATGGTGTGCCTGGTGAAGAAGGAATGGATTATACATATTATGAAGGATCATTACCTTCTACTTATACAATGAGTGATGTGGATCAGGTCGTTGTAGAAACACCTTGGAAACCAGGTGCTTATACTGTAAGAGTAGATAGTTTGAAGAATATTGATCAAGTCACAAAACAACTAGAAAAACTAGGTTTTAATGTAGAAGGTGCTTTTGTAGATAATAGTGCAATCAATAAGATTCTTTCCAACAATAAAAAAGTATTAATACAATTCATGATTATAGTATTTATATTGTTGTATGGATTCTATTTCTATCTCAAGTATCTGATTCTTAAAGAGGAAAAACAGACAAGAGATTTTCTCTATAACTTAGGTTTTACTACTAAGAGAATAAATAACAGTTTTAATCTTACCTATATCAAGAATTCTCTTATGTTAGCTGTTTTGGGAGTAGTATTACTAGAAGTCTTTATAGAGTTTGTTATAAGGATACATATATATAGTTTGATTATACCTGTAACTAAAATGCTGATATTATTATTCTTTATGGCAGCATTCATCATAGAATTCTTTATTCCTACACTTATTCAAATGATTATGAAAAAATCAAAAGGGACTGTAATGAATAGGTAGTATTTATTACTATCTTGAGCGTTACAGCTCTTTTTTTCTTGCCCTTAAACCTTACTTTAGGGTTAAAATGAATGTAGGGAGGATATGTATATGAAGAAATTAGGATTTGGTTTAATGCGTCTACCATTACTAGATCAAAATGATGCAGGCAGCATTGATATTGAAGAAACTAAAAGAATGGTGGATACATTTCTAGAAAAAGGATTTACTTATTTTGATACAGCCTGGATGTATTGTGCCTTTAAGAGTGAGGAAGCGACTAAGACAGCTTTAGTAGAAAGACATCCAAGAGATTCTTTTACACTAGCTGATAAGCTTCATGCAGGCTTTATTGAAACAAAAGAAGATAGGGATAGAATCTTTAATGAACAGTTAAGAAAAACAGGTGCAGAATACTTTGATTATTATCTCTTACATGATGTAGGAACAGATCATTATAAGAAATATACAGAGTTAGACTGTTTCACATGGTTGAAAGATAAGAAAGAAAAAGGATTAGTAAAACATATTGGTTTCTCTTTCCATGACAATGCAGATTTATTAGAGCGTGTCTTATCTGAACATCCAGAAGTAGAATTTGTACAGCTTCAGTTGAATTATCTAGATTGGGAAAGTGAAGGCGTACAGTCTCGTAAATGTTATGAAACGGCAGTAAGACATCATGTTCCTGTATTTGTAATGGAACCAGTGAAGGGTGGTACTCTCGCAAATGTACCTGATGAAGTAGAAGAAACATTCAAATCTTATCATCCAGATATGTCTATTCCATCTTGGGCGATTCGTTTTGCGGCAAGTTTAGATAATGTCCAGGTTGTCTTATCTGGTATGAGTAATATGGAACAGCTATTAGATAATACAGGTTATATGGAAGACTTTAAGCCTTTAAATGAGGAAGAACAGACACTGATTAAGAAGGCTGTTGATATTATTAATAGTAGTATTGAAATTCCTTGTACTGGCTGTTCTTATTGTACAGAAGGATGTCCAATGCATATTGCGATTCCTAAATACTTCTCACTCTATAATGCTGATAAACAGGAAGTAGCGACTAAATCATGGAGACCTCAAGGAGAATACTATACACGTTTGACACATACATTTGGTAAAGCAAGTGAATGTATTGGATGTGGGCAGTGTGAAGCGGCATGTCCACAGCATCTTCCAATTATTGAGAACTTGCAAAAAGTCGCAGAATACTTTGAAAAATAACTTTTTCTTAAACATCATGGTAAAATAGTATCATGATGTTTTTATATAGGAGGAAAGTATGAAGACACTCTATGTAACAGATCTAGATGGGACATTACTTGAACCTGATAAATCAATTAAACCAGAAAATCTAAAACTCATTAATCAGCTCATAGATGAAGATGTAAACATTACCTATGCGACTGCACGTTCTCTTATTACCGCAAAACAGGTCATAGGTGATATTCACTTTAAGCTTCCAGTCATTGTCCAGAATGGGACATTTATATTATCACCTAAAGGAGATATGATCCTAGGAAACTATTTAGGAGATTCTATATTAGATACTGTAAAGGATTATGATATCTCACCTATTGTATATTCTCAAATAGGAAAGAAGACTTACTTCTCTTATGTTAAGGATAAGATGAGTGCAGGAGTAAAAGCTTTTGTGGATGATCATTTAGATGATCCTAGAAATCATCCTGTGAATACTTATGAAGATCTCTATGAGGGGGATATCTTCTATTTATTATTGATTGATGATTATGATAAATTAAAGCCTCTCTATGATTTGTTTAAGGAAGACTATTATGCTGTTTTTGATCAAGAAATGTATTCTCATGACTGGTGGTTAGAAATCATGTCACCTGATGCTTCTAAGGCCAATGCAATTAAATATTTAAAACAGAAGCTACAATGTGATGAAGTGGTTGTTTTTGGTGATGGAAAGAATGATATCGAAATGTTTGAAGAGGCAGACTATAGCTGTGCTGTAGAGAATGCTGCTCCTGAACTCATCAAATGCGCGGATGAAGTCATTCATATAAGTGTGCCTCAGTATATAAATCAAAGAGAAAACTAAAGTGTTTCTTGAATACCCATAATCAACAGGCAACGCTTTTAGAAAAGTGTGAAGCAGAAATAGTCAGGATTATACTATCTGCCCATAACTGACAGGAAATGATCTCTGTAAGTATTCCTTGATATGGTTAAATCTATACTCTTGTTCATTTAGGAATAAGAGCATCTCTTTTTTAGTTATTTAATGATATATCTCAGTAATACTATTTTTAACATTGCAGATTATTATGTTTGATCAGTGTAGTTGGTGGTTCTTTTCTTCAGGGCTTATCTTCTCGTTCTTTACTTGTATTTCTGTATCTAATGCATTAAAGCTTTTCTCACTATCAGTATTAAGTAATGCATCATGTGTCAGGTATACAAGAAGTTACTAAGTTGTGAGTATAGACAAATTTCTTATACTTGTTAGATATTCACATATTGTATTGCGATTAGCAATACAATATGACATAATTTGTAATAGGAAGGATGGTGCTAATTATGGCAACAAAAAGTGCAAATGTAACGGCTCGTGTACAGCCTGAAATTAAGCGACAGGCGGAGGCAGTATTAGAAAAGATAGGATTACCTGTTTCAGTTTTAATTGATACTTTATACAGACAAATCATTATGACAGGCGGTGTTCCATATTCACTAACAGTTCCGAACTTGCCTACAAGGGACAATATGACGGACGCAGAGTTTAATGCAATGATGGAAAAAGGGTATCATCAGGCAATGACAGGAGAAGGAATTTCTGCTGATGAGGCTTTTGAAAAAATTCGTAAGGGTATGTAAGTATGCGATATGAAGTGAAGCTGACCTCACAGGCAATTGTGCAAATTGAAGCAATCGTGCAGTATATTTCCAAAGTGCTGTCTGTACCGGAAACGGCACGCAAATGGGCAGACGCTCTGCAAAGTGAAATTGCAAAGTTGGATTCTATGCCGTCACGCTACCCTCTTACAGAGGAAGAACCGTGGCATACAAATGGAATCCACAAAATGCCATTTAAGAATTTTCTTGTATATTATCTGATTGACGAGGACAAGAAGTCAGTATGGATAACAGCAGTTATTTATGGTCGTAGAGACCAGATTGCAACTTTGGTGGATGTGTCGCTAAACGATATAGAATGAGTGGTGCTTATGAAGTTTGATTTTTACTAACATGAGGTTTGTGGGTCTTTTAAAAAAATGTTTTTTTAATTTTTTTAAAGTCTAAAAAATGGCTTAAATATCGCAAAAAGTGAAGATATGTATTGTATTTTTTAAACTGTAAGCACCTTTGTAACATTGACTAATGTAAGCGTTTATGATAAAATTTTCACCAGATGAAAAAGAACTCATCAAAGGTATTGTATAGGAGGAATATAATATGAGATTTACATTACCAAGAGATTTATATCATGGCAAAGGTGCCTTAGAAAACCTTAAGAACTTAGAAGGTAAGAAAGCTATTGTCTGTGTAGGTGGCGGAAGCATGAAGAGAAATGGCTTTCTAGATAAAGCTGTTAAATATCTTGAAGAAGCTGGCATGGAAGTTAAATTATATGAAGGTATCGAACCAGATCCATCAGTAACTACAGTTATGAAAGGTGCTGCAGTTATGGAAGAATTCAAGCCTGACTGGATTGTAGCTATGGGTGGAGGTTCACCTATCGATGCTGCAAAAGCTATGTGGATTAAGTATGAATATCCAGAAATCACATTCGAAGAAATGTGTAAAGTATTTGGTATTCCAAAGTTAAGAAAGAAAGCGCATTTCTGTGCAATCCCATCTACAAGTGGTACTGCAACTGAAGTTACAGCTTTCTCAATCATTACTGATTATGATAAAGGTATTAAATATCCAATCGCTGACTTTGAAATCACTCCAGATGTTGCTATCGTAGATCCTGACTTAGCTGAAACTATGCCAGTTAAATTAGTTGCTCATACAGGTATGGATGCTATGACTCATGCAATTGAAGCATATGTATCTACTGCAAACTGTAACTACACTGATCCACTTGCTATTCATGCAATTGAAATGATCCAGGCTAACTTAGTTAAATCATATAATGGTGATATGAGCTGCAGAGATGATATGCATGATGCACAGTGCTTAGCAGGTATGGCATTCTCTAACGCATTATTAGGTATCGTACATTCAATGGCTCATAAGACTGGTGCTGCTTTCGTAGACCAGGGTGGACATATTATCCATGGTGCAGCTAATGCTATGTACTTACCAAAGGTTATTGCTTATAATGCTAAAGATGAAACAGCTAAGAAACGTTATGGTGTAATTGCTGATTACATGCACTTAGGTGGAGAAAATGATGATGAAAAGGTTGCATTATTAATTAAATACTTAAGAGGTATGAATGATGCATTAAATATCCCACATAGTATCAACCACTATGGTGCTGATGGTTTACCAGCTGAAGTTGGATTTGTACCTGAAGATGTATTCTTAGAAAGATTACCAGAAATCGCTAAGAACGCTATTGCTGATGCATGTACAGGTTCTAATCCACGTATTCCAACTCAGGAAGAAATGGAAAACTTATTAAAGGCTTGCTACTACGATACAGAAGTTGATTTCTAATGTGTAGAGATAAGAACGGTCTTACAGAAGAAGAATTTTTAAAAAGCTATAATCCTGATAAATATCCTAAACCTTCTCTGACAGCTGATATTTGTATCTTTGCTCATTCTGATGTGACAGAGATTCTATTGGTTAAACGTGGTGGACATCCTTATATAGGTAAATGGGCACTGCCTGGAGGCTTCGCTAATAAGAATGAACCGATTGAAAAGACGGCTTCAAGAGAACTTAAAGAAGAGACAGGTATAGAAGATGTGTCTATGAAGCTTGTAGGTGTTTATAGTCAGCCGGGAAGAGATCCTCGTGGATGGGTTGTATCTACCGCATTTTATGCAGATGTAGATAAGAAGAGTATTCATCCAGAAGCTGGTGATGATGCTAAAGAAGCAAAATGGTTCACTATTGTCGATGAAACACATTTAAGATGTGGTGATATCAATATAGGTATGAATGATCTTGCTTTTGATCATGGTGATATTATTCATGATGCTATAGATAAGGGTCTGTAGAAATACAGATCCTTTTTTTTGCACATTGATATAGTTTAAAACTATGCTACCCTATTTTATAAAACTATAATCCTACTAAAATAGTAGATATTATCGTGTTTTGTGTTGACGCACTAAATTTGTGGTGCTAAGATGATAACACATCAAGAAAAGACAGTGAAAAGAAGAGTACTGTAATGAAACTTATACAGAGAGTTCCGTTAGCTGAGAAGGAATGAAGGGAAGTTATAGGAAGATGGTCTTGGAGTTGCATGGCTGAAATGTAAGTCATGACGGGAGCGCCCGTTACAGCGATAGAGTATGCATGTACTCGAAGAGGTTATTAAGGTGACTTAATAATGAATTTAGGTGGTAACACGAAACGATACGTTCTCGTCCTATTATATGGATGAGAACGTTTTTTATTTAAGGGAAGGAGTGAAAACATGATCCACTTAGAACATGTTACAAAGACTTTTAAGACTAAAGATGGCGATGTCCATGCTGTCAAGGATGTCAGTCTGAATATTGAAGAAGGTGAAATCTACGGTATTATTGGTTTCTCAGGGGCTGGTAAATCTACATTAGTAAGATGTATCAACTTATTAGAAAAACCTGATAGTGGTGCTGTTGTATTTGGGGATAAAGATTTATTAAAACTATCCGATGCAGATTTAAGAAAAGAAAGAGAAAAGATTGGAATGATCTTCCAGCACTTTAATCTTTACAACAGTCGTACTATTTACGACAATATCGCTTTTCCATTAAAACATCTAGGCTGGAGTAAAGATAAGATTCAAAAGAGAGTCTTAGAATTACTCGAACTTATCGATTTGGTAGAAAGAAAAGATTCTTATCCAAGTCAGTTATCTGGAGGACAGAAACAAAGAGTCGCAATCGCAAGAGCGCTTGCCAACAATCCTAAAGTACTTCTATGTGATGAAGCCACAAGTGCTTTAGACCCTCAGACAACACAAAGTATTCTTCAGCTTATTAAGAAAGTAAATAAAGAACTTGGCTTAACAGTTGTTTTAATTACTCATGAAATGGCTGTAGTCAAGGAAGTATGTGATAAGGTAGCAGTCATGGAAGATGGCCGTGTGGTAGAACAGGGCAGTATTGTTGATATCTTCTCTAATCCACAGCATCAGATTACTAAGAACTTTATCGCTACTACAAATAATCTTAATAAGATTGATGAATTGATCAAAGACAATCATCGTATTACACAGTTAAATGAAAACCAGCAGATGGTAAAATTACAGTATCAGAGTTCTAATACAGATATCGCATTAATTTCAGTATTATCAAGAGATTACGGTGTTGATTGTTCTATTATCTTTGGGAATGTAGAAATTATCCAGGGACAGCCAATTGGTACACTTATTACAATCTTTACAGGTGTTGATGCAGATATCAAGAAAGCATTAGAATTCACAAAACAACAGGGAGTTAAAGTGGAGGTGATTAAACGTGGTAACTAAGCTATTTCCAAACGTTATAGAGTTTGCTTCAGATTTCCCACAAGCTATTATTGATACATTATTAATGTTGGTAATCAGTGGTTTAATCTCAGTGGTTATTGGAATCTTCTTAGCAGTTATTGTAGTAGTCACTAGAAAAGATGGTTTAAAAGAAAATCAACCCGTTTTCTGGATCTTAGATAAGATTATTAACTTATTTAGATCTATCCCATTCATTATCTTGATTCCTACTGTTGCAGTACTCTCTCGTGCCTTATTTGGTACAACTATTGGTATCGAAGGTGCACTTGTTCCTCTAGTTATAGGAACAGCACCATTTGTCGCAAGACAGATGGAATCAGCTATTATGGAAATTGATCCAGGAATCATTGAAGCAAGTATTGCGATGGGACTCAGTACAAAAGAAATTATCTTTGATGTTTATTTAAGAGAAAACATTCCAGGGATGATCAGAGGTCTTACAATTTCATTTATTGCGTTAGTTGGACAGATCGCGATTGTTGGTTCTGTTGGCGCAGGCGGACTTGGTGATATGGCAATCAGATATGGTCTACAGAGATCAATGGGAGATATCACATTCGTCGTTATTATCTTAATTCTTATTTTAATTTCAATTGTTCAGGCAATTGGTGACAAACTCGTAGAAAAAACAACACACTAAAATATTGGAGGAGAATATTATGAACAAAAACATTTTAAAAGTATTTACAGCAGGTCTTTTAGCTTTCTCATTAGCAGGATGTGGAAGTAAGTCAGATTCTAAAACTATTACAGTTGGTGCAACAACTTCACCTCATGCTATTATCTTAAAGCATGTCCAGCCAGAATTTGAAAAAGCAGGATATAAATTAAAAATTAAGGAATTCTCAGATTATCCTAACATCAACCCATCTACTTCAGATGATTCATTAGATGCAAACTTCTTCCAGCATCAGCCATACTTAACTTCTTACAACAAAGACAAAGGTTATAAGAAGGGTGATGATGGATATCTAGTATCAGTTGGTGCAATCCACTTTGAACCTTTAGGATTATATTCAACAAAATATAAAGCAGTATCTGATATTAAAGATGGTTCTAAGATTGCAATTCCTAATGATGCAACAAATGAAGCAAGAGCTTTATTATTACTTGCAGATAATGGTGTTCTTACATTAAAGAAAGATGCAGGTGTAACTGCAACTAAGAAGGATGTATTATCTTACAACAAAAAAGTAGAATTAGTAGAAGTAGATGCTGCACAGGTAGCTTCTAAATTACCTGATGTTGATTTCGGTATTATTAATGGTAACTATGCATTAGATGCAAAAGTAACTGATAAGATCATCACTTCTGAAGATTCAAATTCTGAAGCAGCAAAGACTTACCAGAACATCATCGCTGTAAAAGAATCAAATAAAGACAATAAAGCAGTTAAGAAATTAGTTGAAATCTTAAAGAGCGATAGCACTAAGAAATGGATTGAAAAGAAATTCGGAGTATCTGTAAAACCTGCAGAATAATGAATTGAGGCGGTCAATTGACCGCTTTTTATTTATCTAGAAGAGTATTTCTTATATAATAGTTCTATAAGGAGGTCAATCTTTATGGAATTTGATCAGTTATTAAAGGAAAGATATTCTGTTAGAAAGTTTTCTAATCAGAAGGTAGAAAAAGAAAAAATAGATAAAATATTAGAAGCTGCAAGAATAGCACCTACAGCTGTAAACTATCAGCCACAAAGAATTCTTGTAATAGAAGATCCAGATAATCTTGCAAAACTAAAGGAATGTACTAGATATCATTTCCATGCGCCTCTTGCGATGATCTTATGTTATGACAAGACTGTATCATGGAAAGATATGTATAATAGAGAATGTGGTGAAGTAGATGTGTCTATTGTTGCTACATATATGATGCTTAAACTCTTTGATTTAGGATTAGGGTCTACTTATGTAGGTTCTTTTGATTATAAGGAGTTAATCAAACAGTTTAATATTCCTGAAAATTATGTACCAGTGATGATCTTACCTATTGGTTATCCAAGAGAGGATTGTGTACCTGGACCAATGCATGATAAGAGAAAACCAATCAATGCGATTGCATCTTATGAGGAATATACAGAGGGGGAATAATAATGGAGTTATTAATAAAACAATTAGAAGAGCTTATTTCACCAAACGAATGGTTTGTGACTAACTTGTCTAATGCAAGTGCGTTACTCATGGATGCGATTGATGATTTAAGCTGGGTAGGATTTTATATGATGAGAGCAGGGGAACTTGTCTTAGGTCCTTTCCAGGGTAAAGTAGCATGTACACATATTAAAGTAGGTAAAGGAGCCTGCGGTGTATGTGTGCAGGGAGATCAGACAATTCTTATTGAAGATGTGACTACATTCCCTGGCTATATTGCCTGTGATGCAGAAGCGAAGTCTGAAATTGTAGTCCCTTTACATGATGAAGAAGGTAAAGTGATTGCGGTATTGGATGTTGATTCTAATAGTTTAGGTCGTTTTGGAGACAAGGAACAGGAGTTATTTGAAGCTCTTGGAAAAGTATTGGAGAAATCATTATGGAGCGAAAAAGCAGACGTTTAAGTTATATTTTGAGACATCATCCAGAAAGTATAGGTATTAAACTTGATGAACATGCTTATGGTGATGTGCAAAAGATATTAGAAGCGTTAAATATCACAATAGAAGACTTAGATATGATTGTGAGAGAAGATGAAAAACAGCGTTATTCATATAATGGTGATCATACAAGAATACGTGCGAATCAAGGACATTCTATTCCTGTGAATGTAGATTTAAAAGAAGTACAACCACCTGATATTCTTTATCATGGTACAGCGACTCGTTTCGTACCTTCTATTCTAGAAGAAGGTATATTAAGTCGGACACGTATATATGTTCACTTATCTCAAGATATAGAAACCGCAATGACGGTTGGTTCAAGACACGGGAAACCATATGTCTTTACTATTGATACTAAACAGATGTATGAAGATGGATACAAGTTCTATCTCTCAGAAAACAATATCTATCTTACAAAGATTATACCTACAAAATACTTATAGGCTTCCACTTAAGGAAGCTTTTTTGTGCTATACTTGTTGAGAGAATATAAAGGAGGGGTTTTTATGACTCTAGATGAGTTAAAGATTGGGGAAAGTGCTACAGTGACTTATGTAGGGGGCTCTGGGTCATTAAGACAACATTTCCTAGATATGGGTTTAATACCAGGTTCTGTTGTAACATTGGAAAAATTCGCCCCTATGGGTGATCCAATGGAATTACGTATTCATGGCTATGAGCTAACATTACGTTTAGATGATGCAAAAAAGATTGGAATAGGTATGACAACTAAAGGTGTAGAAGATCATACACCTATTCCACCTATTCAACACCATATTCACCCAGGACTCGGTGAAGGTGGTAAATATCATGATAAAGAGACTGAAAACCCTTTATCAGAAGGAACACAGATTACCTTTGCGTTAGCAGGTAACCAGAACTGTGGTAAAACTACATTATTTAATCAATTAACAGGTTCTAATCAACATGTAGGGAACTTCCCTGGTGTGACTGTTGATAGAAAGAGCGGGTCTATTAAAGGACATCCAGAAACACTTGTAACTGATTTACCAGGTATTTATTCTTTATCTCCTTATACAAGTGAAGAATTAGTATCTAGACAGTATATCTTAGATGAAAAACCTAAAGGAATCATCAACATCGTAGATGCAACAAATATAGAAAGAAACCTATATCTCACTATGCAGTTAATGGAACTTGATGTACCAATGGTTCTAGCACTGAATATGATGGATGAAGTAAGAGGTAATGGTGGTTATGTTCATCTAAATAAGATGGAAGAACTGTTGGGTATCCCAGTTGTTCCTATTTCAGCTGCTAAGAATGAAGGTATTGATGAATTAGTGAATCATGCTATCCATGTAGCGAAATATCAAGAAGCACCTTTAAGACAGGACTTTTGTGATGAAAATGATGAAGGTGGAGCAGTGCATAGATGCTTACATGCCATCATGCATTTAATTGAAGACCATGCAAAGAGAGCTGGTATTCCATTACGTTTTGCAGCTAATAAATTAGTAGAAGGTGATGCAAGAGTAGAAGCAGCCTTAGACCTTGATACAAATGAAAAAGAAATGATTGAACATATCATTTCACAGATGGAAGAAGAAAGAGGATTAGACCGTACTGCCGCTATTGCGGATATGCGTTTTACCTTTATTAATAAATTAGTTAAAGAAACAGTGGTTAAACCACATGAAAGTAAAGAAAGAGAAAGAAGTCGTAAGATTGATGAAGTCTTAACAGGTAAGTATACAGGTGTTCCAGCTTTCATCATTATTATGGGACTAGTATTCTTTTTAACATTTAATGTATTTGGTGCCTGGGGACAGTCACTTATAGAAATAGGTGTTGATGCTTTGACTCAAGTTGTAGATAAAGGACTCACTACTTGGGATATTAACCCAGTCCTTCATTCATTAGTCATTGATGGTGTATTCCAGGGTGTTGGTTCTATTATTAGTTTCTTACCTATTATTGTTATTTTATTCTTCTTCTTATCATTATTAGAAGATACAGGATATATGGCTCGTGTCGCTTTTGTAAGTGATAAACTACTCAGAAAGATCGGTTTATCAGGAAGAAGTATTGTGCCAATGTTGATTGGATTTGGATGTTCTGTACCAAGTGTTATGGCCAGCCGTACACTCCCTTCAGAACGTGACCGTAAGATGACAATCATGTTGACACCATTTATGAGCTGTACTGCAAAGCTTCCAATCTATGCATTCTTTTCAGCTGCATTTTTCCCAAAACAAGCTGGATTGGTTATGGTTGGATTATATATCTTTGGTATTGTGATGGGTATTATTACAGCCCTCATTTCTAAGCGTTTTTTATTCAAAGGTGAGGCTGTTCCGTTTGTGATGGAACTCCCTAACTATCGTATGCCTAGCGCAAAAACTACTTTCCAGTTATTATGGGAAAAAGCCAAGGATTTCTTACAAAGAGCGTTTGGTATTATCTTTATCGCTTCTATTGTCATTTGGTTCTTACAGAGCTTTAACTTAAGATTAGATTTAGTCTCTAATTCACAGGATAGTATTCTTGCAATGGTGGCAGGATTTATTGCGCCAATCTTCAAACCTTTAGGTTTTGGTGATTGGAGAATTTCTACATCACTTATTGCAGGATTTATGGCAAAAGAGAGTGTTGTTTCTACACTTTCAGTATTATTTAAAGGAACAGAATCTTTAATGACAATACTTACACCTCTAGGTGCATTATCACTCTTAATATTCTGTTTATTATATACACCTTGCGTGGCAGCTATCGCTTCTATTAGAAGAGAACTAGGCGCTACATGGGCTGTGAAGATAGTCATCTTCCAGTGTGTTATTGCCTGGATTTGTGCCTTTATCGTACATACTATTGGATTACTCTTTATATAATTATTTTTCTCAAAATAGTTGTAATGTTTGATACATTTATTGTGATTAATTATAATAAAAGTATTGAAGGAGGTGTTCGTCATGAAATTATCTAAAATCATACTTTATTCAGATGCGAAAGGACGTGGAGTAAAACCTGATGCTTGCGTAGAAGTCAGTCAGCGTTTAACAATCATGCGTGATGGACACATCTGGTTTACTGGATATGATTATGGAGATGGATTTAACTCTAGAAGAATCATTAGACGTAAAAGAGTGAATATAGGTCAGGAAAAAGCAGAAACACTCTTAGAACTATTAAGAGAATTCTTTCTTGAAACATCTAATCATCCATCATCTACAAATCGTGACTGGTGGCGTATTCAGTTAATTGATGAAGATGGACATGAATACAACTATAATGTATCTGTCGTAGGAGATGTTATTCTCAAAGAAATTGATATGACACAATATATGAGGAATATTATTCCTATAGAAGATATGTACTTATTTGGGAAAAAGGATTCACATAATTTGACATAATCGAATTATAATCTTAACACAATCATTAAGTATTATATATATCGTAGTCAAGCAATCCCTTCCCTTCGTTAGACTACAAAGTACAAATGTAAGTATAGAGAAAGAAGATAAGTGTTCCCCATGCTTATCTTTTTTCTTTATCATATAGTTGTGTTTACTAACTAATTTATGTAGTATGAAGTATAGGAGGTATTTTATATGGTTTTAATTATACCCTTTATTGGAACAACATTAGGTGCAGCTTGTGTGTTCTTTATGAAAAAAGAATTAGGTATGAATATACAAAAAGCACTTACTGGATTTGCAGCAGGTGTAATGGTTGCTGCCTCTATTTGGAGTTTAATTATTCCTTCACTTGAGCAGGCATCTACCTTTATTCCTACCCTTATTGGATTTTGGTTTGGTATTCTATTCTTACTACTACTTGATCATTTGATTCCTCATATGCATTTAGACCATAGTCAGGAAGGACCACGTAGTCACTTATCTCAAACAATCAAGCTTGTATTTGCAGTAACGATTCACAACATTCCTGAAGGAATGGCAGTCGGTATTGTTTATGCCTCTTACTTATCAGGAAATCCTACAATTACGGCCATGGGGGCACTCGCATTATCACTAGGTATCGCAATACAGAATTTTCCTGAAGGTGCTATTGTATCCATGCCTTTAAGAAGTACAGGTGTGTCTCGATTGAAGTCATTTATGTATGGCACATTATCGGGTATTGTAGAACCTATCGGAGGTCTTATTACAATCTTACTTGCGCGTTATATTATTTCGGTGATGCCTTATCTACTTAGTTTTGCAGCAGGTGCGATGATGTATGTGGTAGTAGAAGAATTAATCCCTGAGATGAGTCAGGGAGAACATTCACACCTAGGTGTCTTGTTTTTCTCAGTAGGTTTTACTTTGATGATGGTTCTAGATGTGGCATTAGGTTAATTCGTAGTATTCATCTTTACTATTATTTGAATTATGCATAAGATAGAGACAAGAGGTGAAATAAATGCGAAAGATACTCATAGTTTTATTGATATCTTTGTTTTTTATAAGCCCAGTTTATGCAGATAATCATGTAGTCAATGTAAGTTATGATGGTGAAGTAACAACGGCTTCTGGAACAGCACCATCACTTCCACTCAAGGCAAGGATTACTTTCTATGATGGGAGTGAGAAGGATTATAATATCGACTGGAATACATATGATGAAAGCTTATATAAGACAAGAAATGCAAGTCAATTTACTGTCACAGGTTCTATTTCAGACTTGCAGCTTACTACAAATTGTATAGTGAATGTAGAAGCAGCTAAAATAACGCATATCGATGAATTGTCTAATAAGACAGTGATTATAGGAAGTGCACTTTCTTTGCCTGCAACAGCTTCTGTGACTTGGTCTAATGGAGATCATACAAATGAAGTGATTAAATGGGATAACTATGATGGAAATGCATTGAAGTATGTGCATACTTTTTCATTAAAGGGCTATGTGTATAACAGTACAATTATACAGACGGTTCATGTGAAGGATGCATCTGTTACAAGTGTGAGTGTTCCTGCAGTTGTTTCTACTACAGCGGGTGTAGAAGCAGAATTACCACAATATGCGACAGTTAGATATTCCAATAAAACAAGTAAGAAAGTAAAAATCATCTGGGATAATCAAGTTTTTAATGAACCAGGTAAATATACAGTTTATGGGAAACTGTCTCATTCTACACATAAGGTATCTATTCGTGTAGAAGTAAAGAAAAATGAAGACAATACACAAACACCAGAACAGAAACAACCTGTAAAAAAGACAAAGAAAAAGAAGAAGGTTCAAAAAGAAGAGAAGTCATCGTTCTCTTATGTGATGGCTTTAGCTGTATTTATGGCTTTTGTATTTGGGTTTATTACATT
>NZ_DBPF01000060.1:0-3122 GCF_002299355.1 Catenibacterium sp. UBA627 | reverse complement strand
TATATAGTAAGCGCTTGCCGGAGGGTAGGATATGAATGAAATAAGGGGTGTTAGAAAAAAGAATGTGATGAAGATTATTCAATCATTAGTGAAACAAGGTGGTTGTACTAAGAATGAATTAGTATTCTATACAGGTTTATCTTTGTCTACGATTGATAGTCTTTTAGAAGAAATGTTGAAAAGTAATCAAGTAATTAAGGCAGGCTATAGAGAATCAACAGGTGGAAGACCAAGTATGTCTTATAAGGTGAATGGAGAATTTTCACAGACTTTATGTATTTATGCATATAAGCATGATAAGACAATAACAATTATAGGACGTCTTTATAATCTTTATAGTGAGATGATGGAAGAAAAGAGAAGGGATATACCTAAGTTAGATTGTGATGTATTGTGTTCTTTTATAGATGAGATGTTGAATGAACAGGTGCATACAATATGCCTCTCTTTACCTGATTGTGATATAGATATAAAGCATCGTTATAAACAACGAGTATTTGTAAAGAATGATGTGTATATGGGAGTTATAGGCGCTTATATTAAGCATATACAGTATGATTCTATAGTCTTATTAGATTCAAAAATCAATTCACGTTTAGGAATAGTGGTACATGGTCATCTTGTAGAAGGAAAGAGTTCTATTGCTGGACAGATTCGTTATATGCCTTTGATAGAAAATAAGAATAGACGTTCTATGAAAGGCAGAAGCCAATTACTCGTCATAGAACTACAGAATATTATTGGTATGTTGAATCCTGAAGCCATTATGATATGTGCTCAAGGTATTGATCAACATTATGTAGAAGAAGAATTATTAAAGATCTTTAAAATGAATGATATGCCACACTTGATATATATTGATGATTTTATTGATGAGGTCATGTTAGGTATGGAGAGTATAAGTAAAGACAGTTTATTTGACAATCTGTCAAGATAAAGTATGATGGTAGAAAGGGGTGAAATAGATGTCACAAACAGTATTGATTACAGGTGCTTCTAATGGAATAGGGAAAGCTTGTGCACGTGTGTTTGCGAGAAAAGGTTATGATCTTGTACTTGTTGCACGTCATAGAGAAAAACTAGAAGCAGTAAAAGCAGAATTATCAGAATATGATGTAAATATTAAAGTGGTTGCGATGGATCTTACAGGAGAAGATGCTTCTGTAGATTTATATAATAACTTAGTTCTTGATGATATAAGTATTGATATTCTAGTAAATAATGCAGGTTTTGGAGATCATGGTGCATTCCATGATTCATCGTGGGAAAAACAGAAGAAGATGGTTTTATTGAATATAATGGCTTTAATGCAGATGACTTATGTATTTGGTCAGTCAATGAAATTGAGAAAGAAAGGCCGTATATTGAATGTGGCTTCTATTGCAGGACTTTGTGCAGGACCTTATATGTCTACCTATTATGCAACGAAAGCTTTTGTATTGTCTTTTAGTGAATCCATTGCGTATGAGTTAAAGGATTATAATGTAGAAGTATCATGTTTATGTCCTGGTCCTACTAAAACAGGATTTATGGATGTAGCTCACTTAGGCCAGTCTCCGATGTTTAAATTATTTAAACCACAGTCTGCAGAAGCAGTGGCTGAAATAGGCATTCAAGGATTGTTTGATAATCGTTTAGTTCAGTTTACTGGTTTATCAGGACACTTATTAAATCTTGCCGCTAGACTCTTACCACGTTCATTTTTGAGCTCATGTACAGGATTTGTGAATGGAAAGAGAAAAGTATGATTGAACATCCATTAGAACCAATCATAGATGAACAATGTGAAGTATTGATACTAGGGAGTTTCCCTTCAGTTAAATCAAGGGAAATTTCTTTCTATTATGGACATCCTCAAAATAGATTCTGGAAGATTATTGGTACTATCACACAAACAGACTATGAAACAATAGAAGATAAGAAAAAGATGTTACTGGAACATCATATTGCGATATGGGATATTATCCACTCATGTACGATTATAGGAAGCAGTGATGCCTCTATTAAGGATGTTGTACCCAACGATATTAAGACATTAATACAAGGTACAAATATCAAGAGGATATATTGTAATGGAGGCACATCATTAAAACTTTATAAGAAATATCAGGAAAAAGAAACAGGAATCAAAGCGATACTCTTACCTTCCTCTTCTCCTGCCAATGCCCGTTATCGATTATGTGATTTAGTTGATATATGGAAGAAGAAATTGACTTTATAAAATCCTTTATGTATGATTAATCATGTTAATCAAGGAGGATAAATATGGAATCAATCGCATTATGGTTTGCAGGAACATTAGGTAAATACATTTCATCTAAGCTTGCAGTATTTATTGTATCTTTAGTTCCTATTCTTGAATGTCGTGGAGGATTAATTGCATCGGCATTACTAAAAGTAGATATTCGTTATGCAGTTCCTCTATGTATTCTAGGAAATATCTTACCAATTCCATTTATTTTATTATTTATTAAACGTATATTTAAATGGCTTAAGAAGTTTAACTTCTCTAGACCATTAATTGAAAAACTAGAAAACCGTGCTATGAATAAGAGTAAGAATATGAGTAATGGCGAATTCTTAGGACTCTTATTATTTGTAGGAATCCCATTACCAGGTACTGGTGCATGGACAGGTTCTTTAGTGGCTGCATTACTTGATATGGACTTCAAGAAGGCTATTACAGCTATCTTCTTAGGTATCTTACTTGCAACACTTATTGTTGGTTCATTATCATATGGCTTATTAGCTGCCTTTTAAAGAGAGACTAATCATCTCTCTTTTTATATTCCTCTAATATTTCCTGCATCTTCACTAATCCTCTTTCACAGTTTGGATGAAGTAGATCACAGCTTCTTGCACATCCTAAACAGAATTCATTTTCTAATAGTTTCAGTTCTTCTTCTTTCATAATCTTCACCTCAAGGTATTATAAGAATAACTTTCTTTGATGTCAATCGAAACTGATAATGTCTCAAAAATAATCAAACAGTAGCACCATAACGTTGCTTTTGTTTTGCGGCATAATTCTCAAAGCTGGCTTTTCTCCATGGATGATCCATTGGAGGAATATACTTTTTCTTTTCTTTCTTAGATGCCTCCTTAGGAGCATCAAATTCCTT
>NZ_DBPF01000101.1:0-2866 GCF_002299355.1 Catenibacterium sp. UBA627 | reverse complement strand
GGATCTACTCTAGTCGTATCACCGATTACACCACAGATAGTGACATCATGACCGACTACTAAATGTGTTTCTAATCCCTTCGCTTCTACCTTTTCCTGAATCTTTTTTACATCTTCTTCACTTGTTTTTGGTTTGAATACAATAATCATAATCTTTTTCTCCTTTGATCATCTACCTGTATAAATAAAAGACTCTCATCCTATAAGGACGAGAGTGTATCTTCGTGTTACCACCTTATTTTATATATCTATCACTAGATATATCTCAACGAGTACTATCATACTCTGACAATGTAACGGTTGTGACCGGAAACGCCTACTTCATTCAACGCTCTACTCCAAGACGAATTCAATATCCTCCAAACATCCTTTTACACCACCCAAGGACTCTCTATGCTTCTTTTGGATATCTACTATTTCTTTTCACTGTATTTATACTAAGTAGTTCTTAATTTGTGAACTCATCATACTGAATAATCAATACATTGTCAACTACTTTTTCTATTTTTCTTATACATTTATTAATATTTTCTATTTTATCTAAAATTTACACCATAATTAAGTTAATGCAGTAATATTGTGATCCACTCTTACAATACATATACAGCGT
The DNA here is from genome assembly GCF_002299355.1 of Catenibacterium sp. UBA627. NCBI lineage: Bacteria > Bacillati > Bacillota > Erysipelotrichia > Erysipelotrichales > Coprobacillaceae > Catenibacterium > Catenibacterium sp. UBA627. The sequence continues at coordinate 2,257 of NZ_DBPF01000101.1, read as the reverse complement.
ATCACTTGAAAGTGTATCGACTTCACCAATGACTTCCAATTCATATTGGGTCTTATAGCCTGAAATAGATTGAATTGTAAGTATATCTTTACTCTTGAGTGACTGCATTTGTTTTAGATATAAGTCTGGTATGACTATATTCTTATTCTTATAGTGTGGTAGATTATCTTCTTTACCTATGACCCACTTGATGTCACCAGCTTGGACGACTGCCTGTATATCATATCCTTGTACATCTAAATAGCCATTATCAGAAGGAATATAGGTATCGGGGATAAGTTGTATAGTCTGGTTATAAAGTCCTTGTAATTCCTTTATTTCTTTATTTTGACGATACTTCTCATAACCAAACAAGCAACAAGACACTAGGATACATAAGCACCCTAGTGTCATGAATAAATGACTAATCTTTTTCATGTCTAAATAGTCTACCTAATACAATCAGGAATAATCCTGATACAGTTAATAATGTCAACCAATGATTGATTCTTGTTGTATCCCCGGTTTTAACATGAGAATCTTTCTTAGGTGTATCTGTATTTGTATTAGTGATAATATATTCAGTCTTAGATTCACTGCATACTGAAGAAACAATACCTTTATAACCTTTGACACTCTTTTCTTTAATGCTGTAATTCATAACTTGTTCACTTTTCCATGAAAAAGCATAATTATGTGCAGCATCTAGTACGATTGTCTTGATATAAGTAGAACCGTTATAGAGTTCTACATAGATTTTGTCTGGATGTTTAGACCCATTATCAATCCAATGCTTCACTATCTTATATTCATGAGAGGGATTCTTTGAATATTTAGTAAAGTCAATGGATACATCATAACTTGTCCCCTGTGGTAAAGAAATCAAGTAAGGTAAATAGGTATAAGTTGTTCCATTGAATTCTAAGTTATCTGTCGTAATAAGATAGAGTCCTGTTTTAAGACCTGTATATGCAACTTTAGAAGAAGTTGCCTGTTTAGTGAGAGCTTTTTGACTTGCCGCATATCCCTTTAATGTGATAGCCGCATTTTTAAGGTCTTCACTTGTTTTTAGCTGATCCAATTGAATATTTGTATTTGTTTCTGCTTCCTTGAAAGCATCGGTGTAATGATAACTACCATCATCCGAAACACTTGCGACACGATACAAATGAACATTTAACCCTGAAATACATTCATTGAGTGTCAAAGAGCATTTCTTATTGACATTGACAGCAGCTACCTGGAATGAATTAAACACAGCGACTGACAGTAGAACTGTAAAACATAATATGTATTTTTTTAATCTTTTCCCCATATAATTGCTGTCATCACCTTTCTTTATGTTTTTCCTTGATTGATGTTAAATACCAGATAAATGCAATAATAATTGCAAGTACTACCCAGAACACATCAATGAGTACTGGATCTGCTTTAACTAAATCTCTTCTTATTCTTAGATTTGTCTTATTAATACGATGTCCTCTTACAAGCAGTCTATGAGTATTAACACCATAGGGCGTGCATGTCATAAGAGTACAGTAGTCCTGTCCTTCTACAATCTTCAGATCATCTGTTTCTGTAGGAAGGACTGTTTTAATTTGATCAACTTCATAATAAAGAGTTTGATCTAATACCTGAAGCATGAAGGTATCACCCTTCTTTAACTGATCGATATCAGTAAAAAGCTGTGCACTTGGTAATCCTCTATGTCCAGATATGACACAATGTGTACTCTCTCCACCTACTGGTAATGAAGTACCTGGGATATGTCCTATCGCAATCTGTAAGATTTCAGCATCTGTTCCATGATATATAGGAAGAGAGACATTGATTTTAGGGATTTCCACATAACCCATCATACCCGTACCAGTGACATCAAGAGTAGACTCATAGAGTTTCTTCTCTTGATTGTTCAAAGTAGAGAGTGTTTGTTTCAGGTTTGTATTGTATAGAGTGGCATCATTCCAGAGCTTTTGATATTGTTTATCAGTCAGGTTTTCTACCTTTTCTTCATATCCAGCAATAGCTCTTGTTTGATGTCTTTGATTCCAATAGTTACTGAAACTAGGATAAATAAGTAAGGAAAGCCCCATAATGAATATTAAAGTTATAAATGCATTGGTTAACTTCTTTGTCATTATAGGACACTCCTTATTGTTTTATATTACTTACTATCTGCTTTTTTCTTCATTACTAAGAATGCAGCAGCTGCAAGAATCATAAGTGTACCTGCAGCATATAATACTGTAGTACCCATACCACCTGTTTCAGGAAGTTC
>NZ_DBPF01000061.1:0-4200 GCF_002299355.1 Catenibacterium sp. UBA627 | reverse complement strand
CTCAAAAAAGGAAAGCTTTCACTTTCCTTAGATTAAATGATACTTCTTTAAGTTTTCTTTTATCTCTTCTTCTACTTGACTATGATGTCCACCTAACTTAATAGAAGGTTTTGTTTTACCATGGAAATCACTACCACATGTATAAAGAATATTCAGTTCTTTTGCCTTATTATAGAAGTATTGATTCACTTCTTCTGGATGATAACTAGAGAAACATTCAACCCCCTGTAATCCTAGTTTAACCATTTCATCTAGTAATTCAAACTGTCCTTTCAGATTATTCCCAGGATGAGCTAGCACTGCGACTCCACCATGTTCATTAATCAGTTTAATTGTCTCTTCTAATGTAGGAAACTTAATCTCTGTATAACAAGGTTTCCCCTGTGCATAATAATCCCAATAGAAATTCACAAAAGGATTATCACTTCTAGACCCACCTTCACGATATGGTTTAAGTAATTCATTATTTAAATAACGTGGATCATTTAATAATGCTTCACCAAACATTTCACCTGTATAGACACCGTTAGAAGATAAAGCATCTAATTGTACTTTCTCTAATTCAAAGCCTAGATTATTAGTCAATTCTAGTTTCTTTAAGCTGCATGCCTGTTCCTGTTTCTCAATGCTTTCACCTAACTTGTTAAACTCTTCTGAATCATCAACACCATATCCCACAACATGAAGATTCACACCCTTATAGGTACAATCTACTTCAATGGCTGGTATATAATTCATACCTAATTCCTTGCATCTTAAAGATGCTTCATTATTGGCTTTAATCCAGTTATGATCCGCAATAGCCATAATCTGGATACCTGACTGGTGACACATATCGACTAACTGTGTAGGTGTATATTCACCATCATCACTATAGAAACTATGCATATGTAAATCAATACTACTCATACTATTCTCCTCTCATATATATTCATCATATCATAAACAACAATCAACTTCAGAGAATTCATATCTTATCATTCATTTTACGTGACAAATATTAATCATTGTGATAATTTATTTGAAAAAGGAGTTGGTTTTATGAATTTATCTCATCGTACTGATACATTTACTGATTCAGTCATAAGAAGAATGACAAGAGTATGTTTGAAATATAACGCTATTAATTTATCTCAGGGATTTCCTGATTTTGATCCACCTAAAGAAATATGTGATCGTTTGGCTGAAGTGTCTCATGAAGATTATCATCAATATGCGATTACCTGGGGTGCACAGAACTTTAGAGAAGCATTGGCTCATAAACAAGAGAAATACATGGGTTTACCTATCGATCCTAACAAGAATATCGTTGTGACATGTGGTTCTACAGAAGCCATGATGTGTGCCATGATGACTGTCTGTGATCCAGGAGATAAGGTTGTTGTATTTTCACCTTTTTATGAAAACTATGGGGCTGATGCAATTTTATCTGATGCCAAACCTATTTATGTTCCATTACATCCTCCACTATTCAACTTTGATAAGAAAGAATTAGAAGATGCCTTTAAACAGCATCCTAAAGCATTGATTCTTTGTAACCCTTCTAACCCATGTGGTAAGGTTTTTACTAGAGAAGAATTAGAATATATTGCCTCACTTGCAGTGAAGTATGATACATATGTTATTACGGATGAAGTCTATGAACATATTGTCTATGCACCAAATAAACATGTGTATTTTGCCTCTCTTCCAGGTATGTTTGAAAGAACTATTTCATGTAGTTCACTTAGTAAAACTTATTCTATTACTGGATGGCGTTTAGGTTATATTATTGCGCCAGAACATATTATCGATGTCGCAAAGAAAGTACATGACTTCTTAACAGTTGGTGCAAGTGCACCATTACAGGAAGCAGCCGTTGTAGGACTTGAATTTGGAGAAGACTATTATAAAGAACTACAGGCATTATATACACATAAGAAAGATTTATTCTGTAATGGTTTAAGAGAACTTGGTATTAAATATACTGAGCCACAAGGTGCTTATTATGTCCTTGTAGATATATCTGAATTTGGTTATGACGACGATGTGAAGTTCTGTGAAGATCTTGCTCGTATTGTGGGTGTAGGGGCTGTTCCTGGTTCTAGCTTCTTTAAAGAAAATGTAAATCACCTCATTCGTTTTCATTTCGCAAAGAAGGATGAAACACTTCTTGCCGCATTAGATAAATTAAAAGATATGAAAAAAAAGATGCCTCATTATTAAGACATCTTTGGTGCACTTTCACTAATCATCTTGGCTACTTCCTGTGCAGGAACAAGTTTTCCTGTCTTTTCCCAATTAATAAATGTATTGAGTAAAGCACCTGCATAGTAATACGCACGATAAATCATTTCTTTATGATCAGAATAGAGTTCTACCATGAAATGGTTGACTGCATTCACTAATACAGAATAAAGACCTTGTCTTTCCATGATAATAAAGAATGTCGCATACTGATCAAAGAATTCTATTGAAAACAAGATATGCGAATATTCCATAAAACGTTCTCCTTTAGGACGTTTTTTATGTTCTGTCAAATATTGAATAATGATTTCGCGTAGATAGTCTTCTATCGCATTCACCTTAGAATCATAATAATGATAATAAGTCATACGTGAAATACCTGCTTTTTTCGCAATCTGGCTTACTGTAATCTTATCTAGAGGATCTCTCTTCATAAGTTCTACAATCGCTTCTCCTATACACATTCTTGTAAATCTATTTCTTTGTGTTTTCTTATTTACGTCCATAAACTGCACCTCTGAACAAATATTTACATAAACTTTCTCTTTGTAAATTGTATCATTTCACAATTTAAACTACAATAGCATTGTTAGGGAGGTTTTTCGCATGAAAAGAAAAATTGTAACTGACTCATCTTGTGATATATGGGAATTAAATGGCGTAGATTTTTCGGTAGCACCGATGACTATTTCTACTGATAATAAACACTATGTAGACAATCAGGAACTAGATGTACGTTTAATGTCTGAAGACCTTGCAAAGTATAAAGGTGTTTCCCATACTGCATGTCCAAGTGTTGGGTCTTGGTTAGATTGTTATGAAGGATATGATGAAGTGTTTGTCGTCACTTTAACTGGTGCTATGTCAGGCACTTATAACTCTGCCATGACAGCCAAAGGTATTTATGAAGAAGAAAATGAAAATGTAAAGATACATGTATTTGATAGTTTATCTACAGGTCCTGAAATGAGATTACTTATTGAAAAATTAAAAGAAATGATTGAAGAAGATCTAACATTTGAAGAAATTGTAGAAAAAGGACAGGACTATCTTAATCATACTAGATTATTCTTCGCATTAAAATCATTACATAACTTTGCGATGAATGGACGTGTAAGTAAAGCAGTTGCTTCTGCGATTGGTGTATTAAATATTTCTATTTTCGCAACAGCCAGTGAAGAAGGTACGATCCAGCAGATCAGTAAATGTCGTGGTGAAAAGAAAGTTGTGAAATCTATGATTGAACATCTTGAAAATGCAGGATACCATGGTGGTAAGGTACGTATCTCACATGCAGATAATTTAAAACTTGCACATAATGTCAGAGATAAGATTTTAGAGCTTTATCCACATGCAGATATTATTGTATATCCAATGGGTGGTCTATGTACTTATTATGCTGAAATAGGTGGACTACTTGTAGGGTGTGAATGTTAAGCCAGTTGAGAAACTGGTTTTTTTCATACCTAAAATGTATAATACTGAACATAGGAAGGTGAATACTTTGAAGAATAAATTAGTGAAGCTCTTCTTGTCTACTCTCTACTTAAGTGCTTTTACTTTTGGAGGTGGATATGTCATCGTCTCTTTAATGAGAAAGAAGTTTGTTGATGAATACAACTGGATTGATGAAGATGAGATGTTAGATTTAGTCGCTATTGCGCAAAGTGCACCAGGCCCTATTGCGGTCAATGGAGCTATTGTAGTTGGATATAAGATGGCAGGACTACTTGGTATATTCATTTCTGTACTAGCCACAATTATTCCTCCTTTTGTAATCATATCTGTCATTTCTGTCTTTTATGAAATATTTAAGACTAATCTGATTGTATCTCTTATGTTAGAAGGAATGCAGGCAGGAGTCGGTGCTGTTATTGCATCCGTATGCTTCGAAATGGGCAGTGGTCTCTTAAAAGAGAAAAACAAGCTTTATCCTGTGATTATGATTGGTGCTTTTGTCGCAAACTATATATT
>NZ_DBPF01000088.1:0-3264 GCF_002299355.1 Catenibacterium sp. UBA627 | reverse complement strand
ACTATACAAAAATATGTTGAAAGCCAGGGATAATAGATACGATTTACGAGGCTCCTCCCGCCACCTATTAGCAGTGGGTTTCCGCCTATGACAAACGGAAGGATTTATTTATGAATATCAATAATGAATGACAAAGAGTACGACAATCATCCATCCAACAGACATATGAACATGTCTGCATACTGCAGTATCCCATATCCCAGCTTCAAACTTATAGTTACTTACAATAGTTGGAACTTGTGTGAGTATATAGAGTAATACAGCAACCAAGATATATAATATTTTTTTCTTCATATGTTTCTCCTCTACTATGTTAGCATGCGCTAACTATACCATACTCACCTTTTTGTAAAGTATATTATAATAAATACAAATTATTTATCTTTTTCACATTAAAGAATTATTATTATCTATTCTTTTATCACCATTATAATTATGCTATAATGCAGTTGATTGGAGGCGTGCAATGGAACATCAAGTTCATGTAGGTGACATTGTTGATGTGACCATTACTGGTATTCAACCATATGGTGCATTTGCTTTATTGCCTGATGGAAGCAGCGGATTAATTCATATATCAGAAATATCTGATGGATTTGTTCGTGACGTAAATCAATTTGTCTTTTATGGAGAACAGGTTAAGGTAAAAGTCATTGATATAGATAGCGTCCATCACCAGGCAAGGCTTTCTTTAAAAGCAGTCGCGAAAAAGAGGCGTTTTCGCAAAAGAAAGTCAATCGTGGAAACACCTAAGGGTTTTAATCCACTAAGAGAAATGATGCCTCGATGGATCAGTCGAGGAATCGCAAAGGAGGAAGATGTATGATCAACGTTGATTTAAGTAAAGCTAAATTAACAGAAAGCATGGAATCATATAAGGACAGAGTCGCAGAAGTTCATGATATGATCCACAACAAAACAGGAGCAGGTAACGACTTTTTAGGATGGGTTGACTTACCTACTAACTACAACAAGACTGAAGTAGAAAACATTAAGAAAAAGGCTGCAGAATTATCTGAAGAAATTGATGTTTTATTAGTTTGTGGTATCGGTGGTTCTTACTTAGGCGCAAGAGCTGCTATTGAAGCAATCAATGGTCTTTACCCAACAAACAAGGTTCAGATCATCTATATTGGTAATACATTCTCTGCTACTTATTTAGCACAGGTTAAGAACTATGTAAAAGATAAAGAATTCGGTATTAATGTAATTTCTAAGTCTGGTACAACTACTGAAACTTCAGTTGCTTTCAGAATCTTCAAAGAATTACTTGAAGAAACTAAGGGTAAAGAAGTAGCTCAGAGAAGAATTGTTGCTACTACAGATGCTCATAAAGGTGCATTAAAGACTTTATCTGACCAGGAAGGTTATACAGAATTCGTAGTTCCTGATGATATTGGTGGACGTTATTCTGTATTAACTGCAGTAGGATTATTCCCTATCGCAATGGCTGGTATCGATGTTGATGCAATGTTAAAGGGTGCTAAAGATGCACAGGATAAATACAACAATCCAGATCTTCTTACAAACGATGCTTATCAGTATGGTGTTGCAAGACAGATGTTATTAAAGGCTGGTTACCCAGCTGAAATGTTTGTAACTTATAACTTACAGTTACAGCAGACTGCTGAATGGTGGAAACAGTTATTTGGTGAATCTGAAGGTAAGGAAGGAAAAGGTATCTTACCTACAAGTGGTACTTTCTCAACTGACCTTCATTCATTAGGACAGTTCATCCAGGAAGGTTCTAAAGTTTTATTCGAAACTGTATTAAAGATCAAAGAACCTCAGATGAACTTAGAAATCCCTAGTGATGCAGATAACTTAGATGGTTTGAACTATTTAGCTGGTAAGACAGTTGATTATGTTAACCAGAAAGCATGTGAAGGTACTATTGATGCCCATGTAAATGTTGGTAACGTACCTAACATTCAGATCACTCTTGATCATGTTGATGCATATAGCTTCGGTTATATGGTATACTTCTTCGAAAAGGCTTGTGCAATGAGCGTTTACCTATTAGGTGTTAACCCATTCAATCAGCCAGGTGTTGAAGTTTATAAGAAGAATATGTTCAAGCTTTTAGGTAAGCCTGGATATTAATAAGAAATCCCGCAATCGCGGGATTTTTTTGTACAATGTGATGAGTTTGTAAGAAATTGTGATGTTTTTCACAAAGTGTACTGGATAATCTCTTTTTAATCAGTATAATAAAAGTGAGATAATGTTAAAAAGATAGTAGTGAAGCAGAAGAAATTGTTCTTCTGTTTTCATTTTACTAGAGAGGAGACAAACATGAAGAACATTACTATTATGGGTGGCGGCGTTCTGGGATCACAGATTGCATTCCAGGCAGCATATTGTGGTTTTGATGTAACAATCTGGTTAAGAAGTGAAGGCAGTATAGGGCGTACACAGCCTAAGCTTGATTCTATCAAGCAGTCTTATATTGATGCAATCAATCTCATGGATATTGATAAATCTATCAATACATGGTGTATGGGTATTGCAGGCTATGATGATTTTGATAAGGAGAACTGCCTAGAAAAGGTAGAACGTGCTTATTCTACAATCAAGCTAGAGCTTGATATGAAAACAGCAGTTAAAGATGCTGATTTAGTCATTGAATCTATGACAGAAAATATGGAAGCTAAGAAGGATGTCTATACAAAGATGGCTCCCCTACTTCCTGATAAAACAATTCTAGTTACTAATTCTTCTACTATGCTTCCTAGTAAATTAGCTAAGTTTACTGGTAGACCTGATAAGTTCCTTGCATTACACTTTGCAAATACGATTTGGAAGAATAATATGACAGAAGTTATGATGCAGGATAAGACAAATAAAGCATGCTTTGATGAAGTCATGAAGTTTGCAAAAGAGATTAGAATGATTCCATTGCCTGTCAATAAAGAAAAGTCTGGTTACCTACTCAATTCTATGTTGATTCCATTATTATTCTCAGGTATGGATTTAATGGTCAATGGTATCTCTGATCCTGAAAGTATTGATAAAGCATGGACTTTAGGTACTGGTGCACCTAAAGGACCATTCCAGATTCTTGATACAGTAGGATTAAAGACTGCCTATGAGATTGTAGGCATGTATGTAAAGATTCCTGGTTTCCTAGCACCTTATAATTTTAAAGGTATGCATAAGATGTTGAAGTCTTATATTGATCAAGGAAAACTAGGATATAGTACTGGTGAAGGATTCTATAAGTACAAAAAATAAGTAACTAAGCTAAATAAATGCCAGGAGTTT
>NZ_DBPF01000154.1:17860-22092 GCF_002299355.1 Catenibacterium sp. UBA627 | reverse complement strand
ATTAAGTTACGATACAACAGATATAGTCTGCGATATTGTCAAAATTGTAAAGCAGGAAACAACATACCACTTATGGCAAAAGTATAGTTCGGTCTTATCAAGACAGTATTGGAAGGAAAAAAACATTTTGGTCAGATGGTTATTTTGCTTGTAGCATTGGAGAAATATCATCAGCAACTATACAAAAATATATTGAAAGTCAGGAATAATAGATACGATTTACGAGGCTCCTCCCACCGCCTAAACGCAGTGGGTTTCCGCCTATGACAAACGAAAGGATTTATTTATGAAGTCATGGCCGGTGCAGCAATCAAAATAAAGAAGGCATAGGCTCTTGCATAAGGTAATATAGTAGAAGTTGAACCCATTAAATACATAAGCGGTTTTAGGAATGTAAGACCTAGTATCGCAATCAAAGCACCAAAAAAGAGTGAGCCAAAAAAGCTTGTAGATGCAAAAATACGTGCTTCTTCTACTCTTTTTGCCCCTAGTCTTCTTGATATGTTTGCGCCTGCTCCATGCCCAAACATAAAGCCAAAAGCTTGTAATATCGCCATCAATCCAAAAACAATCCCTACTGCACCTGTAGCACTTGTTCCTACTGTAGAGACAAAGTAAGTATCAGCCATGTTATATATATTAGTCACTAACATTGAGATTGTTGTTGGTAATGCGAGAGTAAGTATCAGAGAAGGGATTGGCTGCTTGATCATTCTCTCATACTGTGATTCATATTGTGTCATATAACTTTCCCCTTTTGGTTATTTATTATAAAACTACTTCACACTTAAAACAATCTAGGTTCACATAATGAAAAAATTGTGATAATGTAAGAGATGCGAGGTATGAGAAAATGTATAAAAAAATATTAACACTAGTATTATGTGCTTTCTTTGTATTAACTGGATGTTCTTCTAAAACAGCTGTTAAATCACAGGCGAGTACATATGCAGTCCTTACTAAAAAGAAAAAGAGTGAGCTTCTTAAGATGAAGAAACACTATGATCTTATTGTAGTAAGAAGTAAAGGTTTAACTACAGAAGATATGAAAGTTTTAAGAAAGAAATCTAAACAGATTTATTTCTATATGAATTTAAAGAAACCACATCATAAAGCTGAAAAGTTAAAGGCTGATGGTATTTTTATTAGTAAGATTGATGATGCAGATGCATTAGATGCTCTTATTAAGGAAGCAAATCAGAATAAGTTAAAAGTTATTGTGAATAATGCCTATGATTATAGAGAAACTGTTTATAAAAATGCTAAGATGGTTGCAGGTATAAACCAGACTAGTATGATGACTAAGAAACAGGGTAAGAAGTATGTAAAACAGGATACTGAAGTATCAACGCGATTAAAGAAATATTTAAGTACATGCCAGGAAAAAGGTATTGCGACTTATTTAGTCGAATATACTAAAAATACCGACTGGAGAGCTGCAATCAATGCTTATTGTAAGAAGCATCATATTACTTACTACAATCCAACTATTAAGTAAAATGACACGGGATTCCCGTGTCATTTTTTATAGCATTGAAGTCATACCACCATCAACCACAAGTGTCTGACCTGTTGTATATGTACATGCATCACTTGCAAAATAAACAAGTGCACCATTCATTTCGCCTTCTCTACCAAATCTCTTTAATGCCACTCTATTCTTTAATACAAGAGACCCTGGAGCATCTAATGCACCATGTGTCATTTCAGTATCATAGACACCAGGCGCAATCGCATTCACAAGAATACCATAAGGAGCTAGATCTCCTGCCATAGCTTTAGTGAGGTTTACTACACCACCCTTAGCTGCAAAATAGCTCACCTGAGCAGGTCCTGCCTGAATACCACCTACAGAAGCAATATTAATAATCTTACCAGAATTCTGCTTTATCATTACTTTAGACACTTCTCTTCCCATTAAAAAGACGCCCTTTAAGTCTGTATTGAGAACCTTATCCCATTGTTCTGTTGTATGATCATGTAATCCACTTGAATATTCTACAACACCTGCATTATTTACAAGAATATCAATATGTCCATAATGTTCTTCAATCTTTTTTACTGCCTCTTTAATGCTCTCTTCATTTGTTACATCACATGCAACTGGTAAACAATCATGTCCATTTTCTTTAAGTTTCTTAGAAAGTTCTTCTAATCTTTCTACTCTACGTGCAAGTACTGCCACATCACATCCCTGTTCACTTAATGCCTTTGCGAATTGTTCTCCTAGACCACTTGATGCCCCTGTAATAACTGCAACTTTTCCAGTTAAATCAAAGCTAATCATACTATCCTCCTCGTTATATACCTAAGTATACAATTACTTTACTCTAGTTATATTATATAGCAAGTGAATATAGTGTCAACGCTTACATATCATAACAAAGAAAAAGACCTCCGAAGAGGTCTATTAATAGAAAACCCGAGCAAACATCATTTACACAATGCCGCTACTGTAAAAGAATATCTTTTTCCATCTGTTACAACAATACACTATCTAAAACCAACTGTCAATGACTGATCTGAGAATTTTGAAGCGTCTTTTTACTTACTACAATCCAACTATTAAGTAAGACACATGGAAACATGTATTTTTTAATCTGTAAAAAAGACCTCCGAAGAGGTCCGTTAATAGAAAACCCGTGCAAACATCGTTTGACCAATGCCGCAACCGTAAAAGAATATCTTTTTCCAGCCACTTTGATAGTACCTTGTCTAAAACCAATTGTCAACTACTAATCCAAGAAATTTGAAAGTTCCATGGATTAGTGTATTTGTCTTATAATAACTACAATTTTCATCAATTCTTCTCATTAATTTCTTCAATTCCCTACTTTCGTATAAGGTAACTCCTTCACTTCTTACCATTTTCTTGTGCATATAGAATAATGTGATGATCTGTTGAATTCTCACATTACTCATTCTATTTTTTCTAAAATTGGAATTCATATATGGAATACGTATCAATTCCTTTATAATGTCTTTATTTGTTAGATGCTCTGCAGTATGGGGTCTCAAATCATTCAATATACAATTACTATGAACCGCTACATTTCTAATTCTTTTACAAGTTAATAATCCATAATAATTATTTTTCATTTCTTTGTCAGAGAAACGATTAGCACAAAAACAATAGAATGCGACCATCCTTCCGAATGGTATTATTTCAAGAAATACCCATACCGGATAATTCCTATCATATTTCTCAATCATATCTCCGCAATATGCATTTCCTCTATTTCTGTTCAATTCATTAAATAAATAATTTCTGTATTTTTCATCCAATGAATCAATATAATCTTTGACGATTTGATAACCATCTTCATCATACTCATCTATTTTTCTTAACAATTGTAGTTTAGTATGATGTTCAATATCCAAAGCCATTTCTACTACTCTATAGCGAAGACGCATATCAATGATTGACACATCTACTAGATACGCAAATTCCAAATTAATATACTTTCCCTCATTTTCTCCACCTGGATGTTTATCATAATTTTTTCTAAAAGAAGTCAGCTTATAATAATTATTGTTGTACTTGAGATATTGTTTGGCTGATTCCTCATCCATGATATTGAAAAGTATTCCCTTGTCTTTCAAATGTTGAATCTGTTCATCTAGAGATAATCTTGGTTTATCATTTTCCATCATCAATCTCCTTTAAACGTATCAAAAAAACTATAAGAATTACTCTTATAGTCTTCTACTTATTCATACTATTTAAAACTACTTTTTTCTCATTATCAAAGACATTGTTTACATCCAAATCTTCTTGCACATCCATTACATATAGGTTTTGATGCACATTCTATACAATGTTCACTAAATTCTCTTTTATACAATTGATCTTCTCTTAATTCATTATCAAAGAAATCATAAAGATGATAAACAGGTTTCTTTCCTTGATAATTCATTCTAGAACGATAGGCTATTCTTGTCTGAGCTACTTTCCCTTTTACTCGATAATGAATACCATCCTTCACAAAATGAGATCCTGTCTCAATAAAAGTGAATGATGTATTCTTATTCACACATTGATTATGTAAAGATTTAATCCAATCGAAGTCACATGCTCTTGTACCACCATAATTCTCTCCACCGCATGTCACTTCTTCTATACGTCCATCTAGATATCTCTCTAGATCTATAGGACCTATAAGAGGGGCTAACATCACACCTCTATGTTTAGCAGGAATATCTAAAAAAAGTGGTATTCGTTCATCTGCACG
>NZ_DBPF01000154.1:15482-17728 GCF_002299355.1 Catenibacterium sp. UBA627 | reverse complement strand
GACCAGACATCATCTCTCCATATATCTGCTTCTTCTAGACAGAAATCACTTGTCATACAGACTCTTATCTTTTCTCCACTTTGTATCTTATAGGTACCATCTCTATTTTTAGAAAGTGGATACGCAAAATCATTGGTCTTATATATATGTGAACCATCCTGATTTCTCATCTTATCCAAAACATACATATAACAGTTCTTACACCCTTCTGAATACTTTACACAGCCATGCCAGGGATTCCAAATGTCGTGCATTTTAACTCCTTATCAAACTAAAGTGCTTTATTTCAAACCATTTAATAATACGTCCTACACAAAGTGCAGAGATTATTGTTCCTACACCTATACCATAGAATGGTGAACGTGTTACTAAACAAAGAATAATTGTAGATACAATCATTGTAATATCAAAGCAGTTCTTACACAAAGAATACGGCTTATTATATCTTGTAGAAATACTTAAGACCACACCATCCACTGGCGCCAATATAAAATGAGACTGTATCATTGTATATACGCCAAAAGCTGTACATAAGTTTCCTGCAAACAATATCACAAAACGTAATCCTAAAGATTCTGGAGAAGCAGGAATAATCATCTGATATAAATCTATTATATATCCCATAATAAATGAGAAAGGTATTTCTAAAAGAATATCTAATTTTATCTTTCTTTCTATCAATAGCTGTACCACAATTAAAACCATATAAAGAATAATATTTGCAGTACCAAATGAAATAGGTGTCGTTTCTTTTACTGCATAAGGAAGTGTAGTAAAAGCAGCTACTCCTAATAATGAACGTGTATTCAAAGTAATCCCTAATACAAGTACATTTAGTCCAATTAAGTAATTAATCAATCGTTTCATCTTTATCACCCCAATAGAAGTATAAAGAGTTTTCTTATACCTTTCCAATATCGTTTATATATTATATAATAACTTATAGTTATAAGAGGTGAGAACATGAATATTAAACAGATAGAATATTTTATTGATTTATCAACATCCTTAAGTTTTACCAAAACAGCCCAGCATTTCTACATTTCTCAGACTGCAATTACTAAGCAGATTCATAATCTAGAAGATGAATTAGGTATACCATTATTTATCAGAAACAAAAAGAAAGTAGAAATCACACCAGAAGGAACACTTTTTTTATCCCATGCACAAAGTATTATGAAAGAAATAAATACTGCCAAACAAGTCGTAGACGCTTATAAGCGTGGAGAATCAGGTATTGTACGTATTGGTCTTCTAAAAAACTGTGATGATCAGCTGACTGTTAGTCTATTAGAAACAATCAAGAAAACGTATCCTTCTATTGTATTAGAATATCGTGCTTATAGGCGTATAAATCTTATACAGCTGTTTAATGAAAGAGAGCTTGATCTTATTATTATGATGGAAAATCACTTTCTCCAAGAGCCTTCCCTCTTATTAAAGACGTACCCTCTTATGAAGTATTATCATAAAGACACTTCTCTCACATCACTTCCTCTTCTTTATGATACTTCAGTAAAATATGAGAATATAGATACAGAAATCGAACAATTACTACTTAAAGCCTGTATGAAGGAAGGATATGTCATATTACAGAATTTCGTGGACCAAAATCCTTACTGTAAGTATTTATCATCTTTTCCTACAGATAGGACTTCTTCTTTATATCTCTATTATCATGAAGATGCTCATCAAATCATTCATAATATACTAAACGTACTCAAAAAGCATGCCTTCTAGGCGTGCTCATTTTATTCTAATTCGAATGCTCCAGTATATAACTGATAATACTGGCCTTTCTGTTTAATTAAGTCATCATGAGAACCACGTTCAATAATATGACCATGATCTAATACCATGATTACATCTGAGTTCTGTACAGTAGACAATCTATGTGCAATAACAAATACTGTACGTCCCTTCATTAAAGCATCCATACCTTTCTGTACAATGGCTTCTGTACGTGTATCAATGGAAGATGTTGCTTCATCCATGATCATAACAGGTGGATCTGCTACTGCAGCTCTTGCAATCGCAATTAGCTGTCTTTGACCTTGTGATAAACTTGCTCCATTACCAGTCAACATTGTGTTATAACCATCTGGTAAACGAGTAATGAAATCATCCGCACCAGCAAGCTTTGCAGCTTCAATACATTGTTCATCAGTCGCTTCTAGATAACCATAACGGATATTATCCATAACTGTACCAGTAAAGAGGTTTGTATCCTGTAAGATAATACCAAG
>NZ_DBPF01000154.1:10952-15355 GCF_002299355.1 Catenibacterium sp. UBA627 | reverse complement strand
CCTACAAAGGCTATTTTCTGACCAGGCTTTGCATATAATGTGATGTTATGAAGAATCATCTTATTAGGATTATAAGCGAAATCCACATCATGCATTTCTACATCGCCTTCAAGTCTTGTATAAGTCACAGTACCATCTTCATGTGGATGTTTCCATGCCCACATTTCAGTACGTTCAGTTGTTTCTACTAATTCACCATTTTCTTCTTTAGCATTCACTAAAGTAACATAACCTTCATCAAATTCAGGTTCTTCATCTAATAATCCAAAGATACGACTAGCCCCTGCTAGACCCATAACAACAGAGTTGATCTGCTGAGAAATCTGACCAATCTGACCAGTGAACTGCTTAGTCATATTCAAGAATGGAACAACGATAGAAATATTAAGTGCCATACCAGATAAAGATACATTTGGTGTCTTTAGATAAAGAAGAATACCACCTGTTAAGGCAATTAATACATAAAGAATATTACCCATGTTATGAAGAACAGGCATCAAGATATTCGCAAATGTATTGGCTTTTCTAGATGCTTCAAACCAGGCATTGTTTACTTTATCAAACCCTGCGATTGCATCTTCTTCATGATTGAATACTTTAATAACCTTCTGCCCATTCATCATTTCTTCGATATAACCTTCAGTTGTACCAAGAGTCTGCTGCTGTTTAATAAAGAATCTTGAACTCTTAGAACCAAAACTCTTAGTGATAAAGAACATGATAACACAGCCAATTAATACAACCCCTGTTAACCAGAAGCTATAGTAAATCATAATACTAAATACTGTTAAGAGAACAATAGAAGTCTGCATTAATGCAGGTAATGACTGAGAAATAAGCTGTCTTAATGTATCAGTATCGTTTGTATAAATAGACATGATATCACCATGTGCATTTGTATCAAAATAACGGATTGGAAGACTTTCCATTCTTGCAAACATCTTTTCTCTGAATTTCATTAAAGAACCCTGAGTGACTACAGCAATTAAACGGTTGTATGTAAATGAAGCAATTAATGAAAGAATATAAAGAATAAGTAATACAGTTACAAATGATAATACTTCAGGCTTAGCATGTAGCCAGTCTTTTGTACGCCAGTATTTTTCAATAACAGCAATGATATTCTGCATAAATATAGATGGAATAGAGCTGACGACTGAGTTAAAAAGAATTAATGCAATAATAATAGGTAGAAGAACAGGATAGAATTCAAAGAGTGTTTTAATAAGACGTGTAAAAGTGTTCTTCTTATTACCACGATTATTTTTCATCCTGTTCACCTCCCTTGTTTTGTGAATAATATACTTCCTGATAAATTGGATTTGATGCAAGAAGTTCATCATGAGTACCGATTGCTTCAACAGAACCATTATTCATGATAATAATCTGATCTGCATCCTGTACACTTGAAACTCTTTGTGCAATGATGATTTTTGTAGTTTCAGGAATAAACTTCTTAAATCCTGCTCTAATAATAGCATCTGTTTTAGTATCTACAGCACTTGTAGAGTCATCAAGAATTAAGATTTTAGGTTTCTTAAGTAATGCACGAGCAATACATAATCTCTGTTTCTGACCACCAGAAACGTTAGTACCACCCTGTTCAATATGTGTATCATATTTATCTGGGAACTGTTCAATAAATTCATCTGCACAAGCAAGATGACATGCTTCTTCTATTTCTTCATCTGTAGCATCTTTATTACCCCAGCGTAAGTTTTCTTTAATAGAACCAGAGAATAAGACATTCTTCTGTAATACAACAGAGACAGCGTCTCTTAGAGTCACTAAGTCATAGTCTTTTACATTTACACCACCGACTTTAACTTCACCTTCAGTGACATCATATAGACGTGAAATAAGATTTACAAGTGACGTTTTAGAAGAACCTGTTCCTCCTAGAACACCAATTGTCTGTCCTGATTTAATATGTAGATTAATATTTTCAAGAGCATAACGATCAGCACGCTTAGAATATTTAAATGATACATTATCAAAATCAATAGAACCATCATTTACTTCATAAATAGGATTTTCTGGATTAGAAATAGTACGTTTTTCTTCTAATACAGCAACAATACGTTCACATGATTCGATAGAAATAGTCACCATAACAAAAACCATTGATAACATCATCAAGCTCATAAGAATCTGGAAACTATAAGTAAGCAATGAAGATAACTGTCCAACCTGAATGATATTACCACCAAAATTAACAACTAAATAAGAGCCAAAAGTAAGCACAAAGATCATTACAACATAAAGACAGAACTGCATCATTGGGTTATTTAATGCAAGAATCTTTTCAGCTCTTGTGAAATCACCACAAACATCTTCAGCTGCTTCATTGAATTTCTTCTTTTCAAACTCTTCACGTACAAATGATTTTACAACTCTAATACCGTTGATATTTTCCTGTACTGAATTATTTAAGTTATCGTATTTTTTAAATACTTTTCTAAATAAAGGCATTGTCTTCTTAATGACAAGTCCTAACCCAATACCAAGTACTGGAATAGTAAATAGGAAGATCAACGCAAGTCGACCACCCATAATAAATCCCATGACCAATGAGAAGATCAACATAAGTGGAGCACGTACAACTGTACGAATAATCATCATATAAGCCATCTGAACGTTAGTGACATCAGTTGTCATACGAGTTACAAGTGAAGATGCACTAAAACGGTCAATGTTTTCAAATGAGAAGTTCTGAACCGCAACAAACAAGTCTTTACGTAAGTTCTTACCAAAACCAGCTGAAGCATTGGCTGCTTTAATACCAGCAAGTGCACCAAATAGAAGTGAGAAACATGCCATGACAGTTAATATAACACCAAATTTCACAATAACTGAAATATCACAGCCATTCTGCATTCTGTTGACTAGATTTGCAACCATTAATGGAATAATGCATTCTACTAATGCTTCAAATGCAACAAGAACAGGTGTCAAAATTGAATCTCTCTTGTATTCACGAATACTTTTCTTAAGCACACGAATAATATTCATATTATTTCCCCTTTCATTCATTTTCTAGATTTGAATAGACTTTACTAAGAAGATCAGCTAAAGTATCAATTTCTTCCTGTGTTAACCCACTCATCATCAAACGATTTGATTGCGCTATATTATGTCTTACCTGTGCACAATGGCTTTCACCTTTTTGTGATAAACAGGCAACTTTAATTCGCTTATCCTTAGGATCATCACAACAATCAATCAGATTCTTTTCCTGAAGTCTTCTAAGAAGTCCCGCAGTTGTTGATTGAGCTACATGTAAATCCTTCTCAATCTCCTTAAAGGTCATTCTCTGATCAGGTGCGTCCTGTAATTTCAATAAAACATGGGACTGCATTAAAGTTAATCCTTCTTTTCTTAAAGAATTATTTGCACGCTTCTTTAAACAGTCATTAATATGCTTAATATAGCTTACTGCTTCACTTTCTCTCATCAGTTTACCTCCTTCTGCGCATTAGAATGATAGTACACTTTCAATTCAATGTCAATAGTATGCTATTAAATATCAAATTATGAAAAAAGAAGGACTTAGTCCTTCTTCTCAGCCTTAGATTCACAATAATAACATCTATAGATACGTTTTTCTCTATTTGCTAGATAGAACACCTGATCTAAATCTCTTTCTACAGATGTAATACATCTGGGGTTCTTACATTTAGCCACATTAATGATTTTTTCTGGAAGCTGTAATTTCTTCTTTTCTACTGTTTCACCATTCTTAATAATAGAAACAGTAATATTAGGATCAATATAACCTAATACATCTAAATCAACATCAAAATCATTATCAATCTTGATGATATCTTTCTTACCCATCTTATTAGAACGGCAATTCATGATGATTGCAACCTGACAATCTAACTTACCTAGATCAAGAGCATCATATACTTCTTTTGCTTTACCAGCTGCAATATGGTCAATCACAATACCATTTTTAATACTGTCTATTCTCATAATCTTTCCACCTCATTCTGTAATCCTAATAAGCTTAAGATCAATGCCATACGGATAAAACGTCCATTATGAGCCTGTCTGAAATAAGCAGCTCTTGGATCTGCATCGACTTCAGTCTTGATTTCATTGACACGTGGAAGTGGATGCATAACAATCATATCTTTCTTTGCAGCCTGTAATTTTTCTTCATCTAAGATATAAGTATCTCTTAAACGGATATAATCCTGTTCATTGAAGAAACGCTCCTGCTGTACTCTTGTCATATAAAGGATATCTAATTCTGGCATGACTTCTTCCATGCTACGTACTTCTTTATATTCAATACCCATTGGATCAAGAATGTCTTCTTTTAAGTATTCAGGAAGCTTTAATTCATCTGGAGAGATGAATACAAACTTAGTACCTTCATAACGTGACATTGCTTTTAA
>NZ_DBPF01000154.1:10268-10779 GCF_002299355.1 Catenibacterium sp. UBA627 | reverse complement strand
CATGTTGATGAAGCCACAACTGGAGCACCTTCCTTTGGATGACGCATTGCGATAATATCACAATAACCGCTAACTACATGAATTGTATCTGATACTGTTTCTCCCTTAGAAGCACTAGATACGTTTGCAGTTGGGAATCCTAATACCTTTCCTCCAAGTGATAACATAGCACTTTCAAAAGATAGTCTTGTACGTGTACTAGGTTCAAAGAATAGTGTTGCAAGAATCTTATGTGCACATACGTCCTGATAACGTGTACGGTCTTTGATGATATCGTTTGCGAGTGCGATTAAATCATCAATTTCTTCAACAGATAAGTCCATTGGATCAATAATGAATTTTTTCATGGTGAGCTCCTTCTTTATAAACTTGTTTTAATTCCTATCTATTATATCACAGCCCCTCTATTTAAACAGTTTTTTCTAGTAAAAACGTTTAATTGATATATTAACTATATTATTATGGTATAAGTAAGGAGAAAGATTATGACTGAAAAAGAGAAAATGTTGAA
>NZ_DBPF01000154.1:7496-10120 GCF_002299355.1 Catenibacterium sp. UBA627 | reverse complement strand
CTAGCATCTTTCTGGTGTGATTATGGTTACAACATCAAGGTAGGAAAGAACTTCTTTGCGAACCATAATACTGTCATTATCGATTGTGCTCCAGTAACTTTTGGAGATAATGTCTTTATCGCACCTAACTGTGGTTTTTATACTGCAGGACATCCAATTGATACAAAACGTAGAAATCAAGGACTTGAATTTGCTTATCCTATTACGGTGGGAAATAATGTCTGGATTGGTGCAGGTGTTCAAGTGATGCCTGGAGTCACTATCGGAGATAATGTTGTCATTGGTGGAGGAAGTGTTGTTGTAAAGGATATTCCTAGCAACAGTGTAGCCGTAGGTAATCCATGCCATGTGATAAGAGAAATCACTGATAAAGACGAACAAACAAATTGGGATCATAATTAAAAAAGGATGTCACTGACATCCTTTTTAGTCATTTTGAGGCATAAAACCCGATAAGCTTTCAGCCAATGTAGAAATCGGCATTGTCTGTACAATGACATGACCTGGTCCCTTGACTACCGTGTTAAAGAATCCTTCTCCTCCTAGGAACTTATTCTTTATACCTTTTACAGAAACAACATCAATATGACAAGATGAACTCATTGCCACAAGGTTACCTGTATTCACAACCATCTCTTCACCAGGATTTAAGTCATATTCTATTGCTGTACCATCTATCTCAATAAATAGTAAACCTGAGCCAAAATATCTATTCATGATGAACCCTTCTCCACCAAAAAATCCTATTGTACCTTTTTTAGAAAAAGAGAGTTCTCTTTTTACTGTTTCTTCACTTGCAAGATAAGAAGACTTCTGAACAATAATATCTCCCTGGCTCACATCATACACAAGTATGTCACCAGGAAAAGAAGATCCTAAGGCAATCATACTAGGCTGTGTCGCTGTATATTTATTCAAGAAAAGTGTTTCTCCTGAAAAAGCACGGCCAAATAAAGATTTCATACCACCTGATACAGTATCCATAGTTAAGGCTGGTTTCATCCATACCATTGCGCCACTATCTGTCAAAATAGATTCACCTTGATCTAGATGAAGTATTGCGACAGGAAGTGGTTTTCCTTTAATTTCATACTGCATACAATCATCTCCTACTGATCTAATTTTAATTCATAAATTGCATCTGCTAAACCATCAGCATCTGGATCCTTGAAAAAGCATGTTCCAATAGCTTTTAATTTATCTGGCGCATTCTCTGCAACGACACCAATTTCACATGTATCAATCATCTGGAAATCATTCATAGAATCTCCAAAACCGATTGTATCCTTCATATCTCCATGATAATAATCCACAACACGTCTCACACCATCTGCCTTTGTGCAGTTCTTTAAGATGATTTCACCATTAATGAAATCATCTTCATATTTAGAGAATGTCACAATATTAAACATTGGTGCAATATACTTTACACAATCATAAAAAGCGATTGGATCAGGAGCAATAAAACCAATCTTAGTGACACCTGTCTTTTCTAAATCAAACTGAGAGACAGGAATACGATTTTCTTCTTGACGTTTTAATTCAAAGAATCTCTGTAATTCTACATTATCCCCAAATTCCTTATTGTGTCTCTTGTCAAAGAATTCATTCACACCTGGTGTCTGATAAATCGCATGTTCAGTTTCTAGACAGAATAAGATACCATGATTCACAAAGAGTGTCATCATTTCTGAAAGAGTATATTGATCCATATAGTTCTTAAAGATATACTTCCCATCTACCTGGACAAATCCTCCTGCACTTGCCACAATACCATCTATTGGTAATGCTTTAACATCACCTACAATAGAAGTAGGTGCTCTACCTGTACATAAGAATACTTTATTGCCCGCATTCTTTGCTGCTTGAATCGCTTCTTTAGTTTTTTCTGTTATATGTCTTGATTTTCCTACTAATGTACCATCAATATCAAAAAATAAAAATTTACTCATATACTACTCCATAATCTCATCAATCAATATAGGTTTTTCTACCTTTTCTTTACTAAAATGGAATGCACTTAATAATTCTTCTTTTCTTTCTTGTGTCCATTTACCATTATCATGAACAGTCACTAATGGTTCTCCCTGTTCTACATAATCACCAATCTTCTTATGTAGAATTAAACCAACGCTATGATCAATTTCATCTGTGACTGTTTCTCTACCGCCACCTAGACGCATTGATACTAGTCCAAGAGTTAATGCCTCTAGATCTTCAATATATCCTGCTTCAGGTGCATAAACATCAAATATATGTTCAGCTACTGTAAACTTTTCAGGATAAAGAATATAATCGCTGTCTCCACCTTGTGCTTTTACCATTGCTTCTAAGGTATGTAATGCTTTCTTAGAAGAAATGGCGTCTTCTAGCATCTTTCTTGCTTCAGTCACTGTTTCTGCTTTTTGTGCCATCATCAGCATTGTACTTCCTGCAGTTAAACATAATTCTAATAAATCTTCAGGACCATTGCCATTAAGTGTTGCAATCGCTTCTTTCACTTCTAATGAATTACCAATTGCATAGCCCAAAGGCTGGGACATATTAGAAATAGTGGCTCTTGTATCTTTATGAAGATGCTGACCAATTGTGATCATTGTACGAGCAAGCTTCTTCGCATCCTC
>NZ_DBPF01000154.1:2407-7388 GCF_002299355.1 Catenibacterium sp. UBA627 | reverse complement strand
CTCATAATAGAAGAAGCAATCAAAGGAATAGATTGAACAGTACCAGTGACATCTCTTAATGCATACATCTTCTTATCAGCAGGATCAAGAGACGCTGTCTGACCAATAATAGCTAAATGAATGTCATTCACCTGTTTAATAAAATCTTCTTCATTGACATAAATATTAAGTCCTGGAATAGACTCCATCTTATCTAGAGTCCCACCTGTATGTCCAAGTCCTCTACCACTCATCTTAGCGACTGGTACACCACATGCAGCTACCATTGGACCTAATACTAAAGATGTCTTATCACCAACACCACCAGTAGAATGCTTATCTACTTTAATGCCATGAATACCACTTAAATCAATCACATCACCACTATGCATCATTTCTAAAGTCAGCTGGGCTGTTTCGTGATCTGTTAATCCATTAAAGACAACAGCCATCAAGAAAGCACTCATCTGATAATCAGGAATATCACCTTTCGTATATCCCTGGATTAATTCATGAATTTCTTCATCAGTTAATACTACATTATCTTTTTTCTTTTCAATAAGATCTACCATTCTCATAAATGTCACCTACTCAAACTGAGTTCCTACCTCGAATATATTCTTACCATTTAAATAATCCTTTACAGACATACGTTTCTTACCAGAAAGCTGTATCTCTGTAATCACGAATACACCATCTTCTACCTTTACCCCAATTGCATCTTTAAAGATCTTAACGATAGTGCCATTCTTTTCATCTTTATGGTGTTCCTTGGCATTAGGGCAGTTATGAATTTCACCCTTATATATTTTTACAATCTGTCCATTATAAGTTGTAAATGTACCTGGATGAGGATATAAGCCTCTTACGTGATTAAAGATTTCTCTTGCTGTCTTATTCCAGTCAAGTCTTTCATCTTCTCTCTTAATAATAGGTGCATAAACAACTTCATCAGGATTCTGTGGAATTCTATCATTTGTTTCATCAAAGATAGATGGTAATGTATCCTTTAATAATTCAGCACCAATATCAGTTAAACGATCATATACAATTTCTAAGTTATCATCATCTGTAATTGGTGTGGATCTTTGAGAGATAATATCACCTGCATCCATCTTTTCTGCCATATACATAATAGTCACACCTGTTTCTGTGCGACCATCAATAATAGCGCGATGCACTGGTGCCCCACCACGATAAAGTGGTAATAAAGAAGCATGTACATTCACACATCCTAGACGTGGTGCTTCTAAGACAGCAGTTGGGACAATCTGTCCATAAGCTGCTGTAATAATTAAATCAGGCTTTAGATCTAAGACTGCCTGATAATCATTTCTAATACGTTCTGGCTGTAATACAGGAATATCATGTTTTAATGCTTCCTGTTTCACATCACTCATAGTGAGTACTTTCTTTCTTCCTACATAACGATCTGGCTGAGTGACAACACCCACAACATCATATTTATTTTCTAGTAACATCTGCAGTACTTTTAATGAAAAAGATGCAGTTCCCATAAAAACAATTTTTTTACTCATAAAATTCCTCCTGTATTGTCTTTTTTATTATAACATACTCATTTATTAAGTGCTACCACACAGGAAAAACCAAAAAAACTATTGCAATCATCTAGCATTTTTGGTATTATAGTTCAGCAAACTATAGAACGAGGTGAGATTATTATGGCAAACATGAAACAGCAGATTAAACGTTATAAAAACGATAATGAAAAAAGATTAGCAAACAACGCAGTAAAGAGCGCTTTAAAGACTTCAATCAAGAAAGTATTAAACGCTGTAGAAGCTGGTGACAAAGAAGTTGCTGCTAAGGAATTTAGCGATTGCACAAGACAGTTAGATGCATCTGTAACTAAGCATATCCATCACAAGAACTATGCTAGCAGACAGAAAGCAAGACTTCAGAAGAAAATTAACTCAATCGGATAATTGATAGAGTTTTCTATATGAAACATAAACATCCAGCATTTTGCTGGATGTTTTCTTATGCCTTGCATTTGTATTATAAGTTTCTTAAAATATAAAGTGCGAGGTATAGAAATATGTTAAGAGAAGAAACAAGAAGTGTACAGGTAGGCAATTTAACTATCGGTGGTAATAATCATGTAGTGATTCAGTCTATGTGTAATACAAAGACTAAGGATGTAGAAGCAACTATTAAACAGATCAATGCATTACAACAGGCAGGTTGTGAACTTGTAAGAGTAGCTGTATTTAATAAAGAAGATGCTTATGCAATTAAAGAGATCAAGAAAGGGATTCATATTCCTTTAGTGGCTGATATTCATTTTGATTATAAGCTCGCTCTTATCGCCATAGAATCTGGTATTGATAAGGTACGTATTAATCCTGGTAATATTGGTTCTATCGAAAAGGTAAAAGCAGTTGTAGATGCATGTAAAGAGAAGCATATCCCTATTAGAATTGGGGTTAATGGTGGTTCTTTAGAAAAAGATATTCTAGAGAAATATGGAGAACCTACACCTGAAGGTATGGTTGAATCCGCAATGAAGCATGTAAAGATTCTAGAGGATCTAGATTTCCATGATATCGTTATTTCATTAAAGTCTTCTAATACAATGTTGACTATTAAAGCATATGAATTAGCGTCTAAAACATTCCCTTACCCTTTACATGTAGGTGTCACTGAAGCAGGCACAGCCTTAGGAGGCACTATTAAGTCTTCTTTAGGTATTGGTACATTATTATATGAAGGTATTGGAAATACTATTAGAGTGTCTTTAAGTGATGATCCTGTAGAAGAAATTAAGGTTGCTAAGATTCTATTAAAAGAATTAGGTTTATTAAAGGGTGTCCCTACTCTTGTATCATGTCCTACTTGCGGTCGTATTCAGTATGATTTGATTCCTATCGCTAAAGAGATGGAAGATTTCTTAAAGGATATTCATCTCGATATTACAGTCGCAATTATGGGTTGTGCAGTAAATGGTCCAGGTGAAGCACGTCATGCAGATATTGGTATTGCAGGTGGTGTTGGTGAAGGTCTTCTTATTAAGCATGGAGAGATTGTAAAACGTGTTAAACAGGAAGATATGGTTCAGACACTTAAAGATGAAATTCTAAAGATGGTTGAAGAAAAAAGCGAGTAATTCATAAACTCGCTTTTTTACGTTACGTTAGATTTTCTATTTCATTACATATTTTGTAGATCTACCTTTTCCTTGAATCAGTACAACTCCCTTTTTCTCTAGTATTTTTAATAGAGAAGAGACTTTTGATTTACCAAAAGGTGTACTTGGTACTATTTCACTAATAGATTTTAGGACTGTTTTACTTAACGCTTTTAAAACAAGATGCTCATCATCTGTTAAATCAGAAATATCTTCAAAAACAGGCAATTCAATCTTTATAGTATTTTCTGATACTTCAAAACGAGGTTTCACAAAACTACTTTCATACAATTGTTTGATTCGTGTAATACCTGTTCCAAATATTTCTACAAATCCTAATCGATAGAATACATTCGCAAGATTTCTATTTCTTAAAACAGATGTTTTACCATTCAAATACTCTTCTTCAGAAATTCCTGAAGGCAATCCACCTGGAGATACTATATCGATATGATTATCAAACATAGATATTCTAATATGAGAATTCACATCCCACATCCTATGAATAAGTCCATTCGCAATAGCTTCTCTAAAAGCTGCTTCCGGTATTTTTTCGACATTCCTTCTTTCAGATCCTTCTATCACTTCATATCTATAATAATCTCTAAATACCTCAAGCGATTTCTTATAGACTTCTAAAATAGACATATGATCAAATGTAATTCTTTTCTGAATAATACTGATATTTTCTCCAAATTTTATAATATCAACTCCAGGAAAATCATTAGTATCCGCTAGTAAACCAGCCGCGTTATTATATCCATTATTATTGTCATAGAGATTAAGAGTTTTTAATGTATCAAGATTAAACGAACTGATTTGAATAGTTTTTTCTAATTGTTCTTCAAGGAAATGAAAAGTAAGATTCTGATCCTTGTATGGTAGTTCTTCAAAACTAATATTTTTCCCTTCCAATACAAGCCTTGAAAACTCTAATGTATCTACTTCTATAGTTGCAGAATCATTACGCTTATATGCTTTTGATTTATATAAGTATGGTTTCTGTAATCCACTTTTCACAATAAGTTTTATAGTCTTGTTTACTTCATTTGGTTCAAGTACATAATCTGGTTGTGGAGAAATAGTATCATTAATTTTGTTTTCAATATCTAAACACGCCTTGATTATATCTGACAACCCTTTAATATTGCCATCATCGTCAACTCCAAACAAGATTGTTCCACCATCATAGTTTGAAAAAGCACTAACTGTTTTCAAGAAAGTACTTGTGATTGTTTCTTTAAACTCTAGATTTCTTGTTTCACGCATATTACTATCTCCTTTCCTATTCTACTACTTTAAGTATAATTAAAAATGAGCGTAAATTCAATTGAAAACTTTTTCGTCCAAATTATTTCAATCGTAAATCAGAAAAAACACCCTTTTTGTATGATTTCCGAGTGAATAATACACTTAATTATACGAATATCAATCTCGGAATACATTCAGTATCTCACAAATGCAATTAAAATGAACGTAATTTCAATCCATTCCATTTTCGTTCATACTTTATAATAAGATTAAAATTATAAACTATAGAACAGTGTTTTTTATAACACAAAATACTCATTAGATACATACATAGAGCTTATTCAAGCAAAAATACGCGTAAAAACAATCGAAGATTCAATCGAAAGCTTTTTCGTCCGCGATATTTTCAATCGTAAATTTTAAAACACCCTCCTTGTTGGATTTTCGTCAAAATTAATAACTCGCTCGTTACATGACAGGGTAATAATATAGCTGAATTATTCAACAATACACATCAAAAACAATCGTAAATTCAATCGAAAAGTTTTACGTCCAAATTATTTCAATCGAAAACTAATAAAATAAGCTATTTACGTACTTTTC
>NZ_DBPF01000154.1:0-2371 GCF_002299355.1 Catenibacterium sp. UBA627 | reverse complement strand
AACATAAAAAATAAGCAGCCAATTACAGCTGCTTATTCAAACATTTCTTTTAAACCTGGGTTGAATTCATGCTTCTTCAGCATTTCAATCTCTTCTTTATAAGGTGCATTCTTTTCAATATAAGGTGTTTCTAGAATCTTAGGAACATCTTTTAAGCGTTCATTAGATACAATAGAGTCTAATGTATCAAAACCGATTGTCCCAAAACCAATATTCTCATGTCTATCTTTATGAGAACCTTGTGGATTCTTAGAATCATTGACATGAACAACTAATACCTTATCTAAACCAATCTTTTCATCGACTTCATCAAGAATTGCATCAAAATCAGAAATATCATAACCTGCATCATTTAAATGACAAGTATCTAAACATAAACCTAATAATTCAGGATAATCACAATGATCAATAACATAAGCTAACTGATCAAATGTTCTACCTAGTTCAGTGCCTTTACCAGCCATTGTTTCTAAGGCAATATGTACCTTCTGGTCTGGCTTCATTACTTCATTTAAGCCAGATACAATCGCATCTAGTCCTGCTTCGTCCCCTGCTTTAACATGAGCACCTGGATGAAGAACAAGTCTTGTAGCCCCAATTTCATCACATCTTTCAATTTCTTGACGTAAGAATGATACAGCAAGTTCTCTTGTTTCAGGCTTGATTGTATTTCCTAAATTAATGATATAAGGGGCATGAACAACAACCTTGTCCATGTCTATTCCCTTTTCGTTCATTAATTCTTTAGCTTCTTCTACACGTAATTCAGAAACAGGTTTACGTCTCGTATTCTGAGGCGCACCTGTATAAAACATGAATGTATTGGCGTTATAACTTAATGCTTCTTTCACACTTCCTAGAAGCATTTCCTTACCACCCATTGAAACATGTGAACCTATAATCACTGCATACTCTCCCTTTCACGTTTTTCTCTCTGTGCCTGTTTCGCACGTTCTTTTTTCTATTTCTGGATATCTTTACGAATAATATCTCTTTTCTTTTTCTGGTAAATAGCCTGGATTTCTCTTTTTCTCTTCTTCTTATAACCAGGTTTAACCTTCTTAGGTCTCTTAATAATACGCTGAATTTCTTTTTCTAATTCAGACTGTGGCGCATTTCTATTCTTACGCTTATTACGTGCCTTGGCATCCGTTAATACACCGTTACGGATTTCTTTTACTTCAAAGTGAATACCCTTCTTTTCAAGTGATTCAACCATCTGCTGATTAGATGAATCATACATAGAATAACATTCACCCTTATACTTACCACGTCCACATCTACCAGATCGATGAATATAGAAGTCTCTTTCTGTTGGGAATTCCATATTAATAACATGAGATACACCATCAATATCAATACCTCTAGCCGCAATATCTGTAGCCACAATGTACTGATATTCATTATTGTTGATACGTCTCATCATCTGTTTACGTTCACGTGGTTCTAAATCACCATGAATTTCACCGACACGATAACCATCGCTTCTTAACTGATCAGATAGCTTAGTGGCTTCTGTTCTCTTATTACAGAAGATTAAGCAGATATATGGATCAATGATATCCATGATATTCTTTAATACTGTATAACGGTCATGATGCTTTGTATGAATTAAGTAATGTTTTGTATTGTCTGTTGTTTTCTTATGGGCATCAATCTGTACTAATTCTGGCACATTCATATATTTTCTTAAGAATGGCCATAAATGTTCAGGAATAGTTGCTGAGAATACAAGCATCTGCAAATCTTCTCTCATCTTAGATAAGACTGCATCTAAATCTTCAAGATAACCATATTCTAAAGTCATATCGGCTTCATCCACTACAAATGTAGTAGCTGTAGTGATGATTAAAGCCTGTTCATTTAAAGATAAGTCTTTAATACGTCCTGGTGTACCAATAACGATATGTGGCTGTGTAGAAAGCTTATTAATAGCCTTCTGCTTATCAGAACCACCAATTACAAGTGAGATTCTTAAATCAGGGTTTTCTTTCTTGAATTCCTTTGCGTTTTCATAAATCTGATGTGCAAGTTCTCTTGTAGGAGTTGTAATAACTGCCTGTACATAATCTGCACTTGTATCAATACGATCAATAATAGGAATTAAGAATGAATGAGTTTTACCAGTACCTGTCTGTGAGATACCAATAATATCTTTATTCTTATAAACAAGGGGGATCACCTTATCCTGGATAGGTGTTGGTGATGTGAAATGTATGTTGCTTAAAGTCTTTTTTACATAATCATTAAATTGAAATTTATCAAATAAATCCATTATAATTCGCCTCCTTTAGCGTCTATTATCATACCATGATTTGAAAAAAAAACAAATCTAATCTCACTTATGTTAGAATTGTATTTGAGGTGAAAA
>NZ_DBPF01000001.1:7396-10553 GCF_002299355.1 Catenibacterium sp. UBA627 | reverse complement strand
TTGCCCGTGGGAGTAGTCAGAATAGGACCATTAGGAGGATGTAAAAATGACTAAAGTAGTAAAAACAGACAAAGCACCAGGTGCTATTGGACCATATAGCCAGGGAATTGACATTGGTAATATGATCTTCTTCTCAGGACAGATTCCACTAGATCCTGAAACAGGTGTGATGCCAGAAGGTATCGAAGCACAGACTAGACGTGCATTAGACAATGTGAAAGGGTTACTTGAAAGCCAGGGATTAACATTCAAGAACGTTGTAAAAACAACTGTATTCTTAGATAATATCGATGATTTCACAACTATGAATGGTATCTATGCTGAATATTTTGAAGAACCTTATCCAGCAAGAAGTGCTGTAGAAGTAGCTAAATTACCAAAGGGTGCTTTAGTAGAAGTAGAAGTTATTGCAGTAAAATAGACTTTCTCAATTGAGAAAGTCTTTTTTTTGACCCCAAAACCTTGAAAATAATGAGAATTGTGCCATAATCAAAAAGACAACAAAAAAGGAGATTAATATGTTACTCTATTTAAAAACTATTTTGTTTGGTATTGTGGAAGGAATCACTGAATGGTTACCTATCAGCAGTACTGGACATATGATCTTATTAAATGAATTTGTGAAATTAGATGTTTCTAAAGATTTCTATTCTATGTTCCAGGTTGTAATTCAGTTAGGGGCTATTCTTGCAGTAGTCGTTATCTATTGGAATCAGATCTGGCCATTTAAGAAGAATACAAATCCTATGGTAAAAGGTTTCTTTAAATATGTGGATAGAGATATTTTTGACTTATGGCTTAAGATTATCTTTGCATGTATCCCAGCTGCTGTTGTAGGTCTATTATTTGATGATGTATTTGAAGCATTATTCTATAATCCACCTTGTGTAGCACTTGCACTTATTGTCTTTGGTATCGGCTTTATCGTTATTGAAAATAGAAATGCAAAGCTTAGACCTAAAATTAACTCTTTAAGAGCAATCAATGGCAAGACAGCTTTCTTAATTGGTATGTTCCAGTTAATTGCAGCTATTTTCCCAGGTACATCTCGTTCAGGTGCGACAATCCTTGGTGGCTTAATGTTAGGTGTAAGCCGTACAGTCGCTGCAGAATTCACGTTCTTTTTAGCAATCCCAGTTATGTTTGGGGCAAGCTTATTAAAACTAGTTAAGTTTGGTCTCGCATTTACAGCTTCACAGCTTGCAGTATTAGGACTTGGTATGCTTGTTGCCTTTGTATCTTCAATTTTAATCATCAAGTTCTTAATGAGCTATATCAAGAAGCATGACTTCAAGGTGTTTGGGTGGTACCGTATTGTATTAGGACTATTAGTACTTGCATATTTCTTTATCATCAAGTAAAAAAACAATGGCGCGAGCCATTGTTTTCTTTTTATCTTTTCTTGATTGTAATACCAATCTTTCTTTCAACCTTTGCAAGTTTCTTTCTTGCGATTCTTCTTGCTTTTTCTGCTCCTGCTTCAAGAACATTATCAAGATAATCACCGTCTAAGATTTCATTATAACGATCCTGGATTCTTTGAAGTTCATCTCCTACAACCTCTGCAAGATCTTTCTTGAATTCGCCATATCCCTTACCTTCATACATTGTTTCAAG
The DNA here is from genome assembly GCF_002299355.1 of Catenibacterium sp. UBA627. Classification (NCBI taxonomy): domain Bacteria; kingdom Bacillati; phylum Bacillota; class Erysipelotrichia; order Erysipelotrichales; family Coprobacillaceae; genus Catenibacterium; species Catenibacterium sp. UBA627. The sequence continues at coordinate 8,936 of NZ_DBPF01000001.1, read as the reverse complement.
TTCTTCAATAGTTTTACCTGAAATAATAGAATAGATTTCAAGTAGATTGGAAATACCAGGTTTATTTTCTGGGTCAAACTTAATATGTGAATCACTATCAGTCACTGCAGATAAGATTTTCTTCTTAGATACATTAACTGGATCTAATACATAAATACATCCCTTACCATTAGGTGAAGATTTACTCATCTTCTTAGTAGGATCCTGTAAATCCATAATACGTCCACCTACTTTAGGAATAATAGGTTCAGGAAGTTTGAATGTATCACTATAACGGCTATTAAAACGTTCAGCAATGTTTCTTGCAAGTTCTACATGCTGTTTCTGGTCTTCTCCTACAGGTACATAATCTGGATCATACATAAGAATATCTGCATTCATTAATGAAGGGTAGTTGAAGATACCAGCACCAATATGTCCGCCTTTTTCTTCTGCTTCAATCTTCTTTGATTTATATTGAGTCATACGTGATAATTCACCCATAGAAACCATACAGCCTAGATACCATCCAAGCTGAGCATGTTCTAAGACATCACTTTGTAAAAATAAAGTAACCTGTTCAGGATCTAATCCTGCCGCAATATATAATGCGATGAGGTCTTTCGTATTCTTTCTTAAATCCTTTGGTTCCTGATAAATAGTCATTGAATGAAGATTTGCGACAAAGATGATCATCTCATATTCATTCTGGAACTGTACAAAGGGCTTAATTGCGCCAATGTAGTTACCTAAAGTAACACGGCCTGTAGGTTTAATACCACTTAACATTCTTTTCATCATTACATCCTCCTAAATAAAAAAGGCACGCCCAAAGGACGTGCCACCAATGTGTAATTGTGCTGGTAACGACAGCAGACGTTTCTAACTCATGCTAGAAAAGCTCCCAGAACCCAATTCATTTCCTATATATGACTCATTTCCACCACCCATGAGCTCTCTATCCATAGTATAAAAAACTACTTATTTCTGTTCATTGCTTCTCTCATTATAATACAAAATTATGTGAATGCAACTATTAAACATATACAATGAATGAAAATGATGTATAATAAACACAAGAAAGAGGTGAAATCATGATTAGAATCTACACTGCACCAAGTTGTGCATCATGCAGAAAAGTCAAAGCATGGCTAAAAGAACATGATATTCCTTATGTAGAAAAGAATATCTTTTCTACAATACTAAGAGAAGATGAACTACGTGAGTTATTAGAACGAAGTGAGAATGGTACAGATGATATCATTTCTAAACGTTCTAAGATCATCAAAGAGAATAAAGTAGACATTGAAGATATGTCTATCAATGAATTGATTCATTTCATTCAGAAGAATCCATCTATCTTAAAACGTCCAATCATGATTGATGAAAGACGTTTCCAGGTAGGTTATAATGCTGAAGAAATTCGCGCATTTATTCCAAGAGAATTAAGAAAACTGGCAGAATGTCAGAAGTTCGACAATTGTCCACAATTCAGTGCGTCTACACTTGTAGAAGATTATCATCGCAGTAAAAAAGCAGGCTCATAAGCCTGCTTTTAATG
>NZ_DBPF01000001.1:2607-7390 GCF_002299355.1 Catenibacterium sp. UBA627 | reverse complement strand
TACTTAGAACTCTCACAATCTTACTTGCACAGTTTCCTTTATATTGTAGATGATATGTCTCACATAATTCTTTGAATTGTTTAAGTCCTGCTTCTTCATCATTGACTTCAAATTCTAATTCATAATCAGTGATTCCATTGTAATGATTCTCATCAAGAGATAACATGCCTGAATCAAAAGGAACATCTCTTCTAATAGTAGTTAAAGAATAAGACTGTTTAATAAGACTTAAATCAAAGCCCTTGTCTCTTAATAAGCATGTAATTTCATTATCAGGCATCTGCCCATTTTGAATCATGATGAGATCTTCTTTTGTAATCTCTAGGTTATGTTCCATACGGCCATTTGCGGCAGGTGTTTTAAGTGTCATCTCATAATAGCCTTCCTTTTCTCTAATACGAAGACTATAGCGTAATGCACCCAATTCAATACTTGTAAGATAATAGTTTGTCTGACTATAAGTATGCCCTGTAAAATCATTCATCAATTGATGGAAAACCTCCTCAGTAAGCAGCATCTTATATTCTATTTCAAGATTCTTTTCCATAATATCTCCTTATTTTTCTAAAATTATATACTTGTCAAACAACCCAGTCAATACAAGTCATATTGCTTAAAAAGCTAATAGAAAGTATAATAATAACGGTGATGAAAAAATGAAAAGATATGCGATTGTGTCAAAAAAAGATGATGTATCCCGTCATCTTGCAGCTTTAATTAAAGAAGAACTCAAGGAACTGACTTACGATGAAGAACATCCAGAGATAGTGATATCTGTAGGTGGAGATGGGACAATGATCTATTCTATCCATCGTTATGAGCATGTTTTAAATGATGTTTCTTTTGTAGGAATCCATACAGGAACACTTGGATTCTTTACAGATTATTTAAAAGATGAGTATAAACAGCTTGTAGAAGATATTCTTACAAAAGAACCAGAGATTTTTGATCGACATCTCTTACGTATTTCTTATAATGGAGAAATCTTTCATGCATTAAATGAAATGCGTATAGAAAATAGTTATCGTTCACAGGTGATTGATATGTATGTGAATGATGAACATATGGAAACATTTAGAGGAAATGGGCTTTGTGTAAGTACACCATCAGGTTCTACAGCATTGAATAAGTCATTAGGAGGTGCAGTGATCAATCCTAGTTTAAGATTGATGCAGGTGACTGAAATAGCGGGTATTCATCATAATGCTTATCGTTCTTTAGGTAGTCCTCTTATTTTAGGAGAAGAGGATGTTGTACGCTTTGAGACAGATTTTAATGAAAATGCGGTTTTAGGCATAGATACAGATATATATGAATTAAAGGATCATGATGTCATAGAAGCACGTCTTTCTAAGCGTGTAGCACATTTTTGTAATTACCGTCATATATCTTTTGTGAAGAGATTGAGGAAATCATATCTATGATCTTACAATTTGAAATAGATGCACAGCATGTGGATATGCGTTTAGATGAATTCTTCTATTTACATGGTATCTCTAAGAAACTAGTGAAAGATTCTAGGAATCATGGAGAAATATTGGTGAATGGAGAAAAGCAGTATTTGTGTTATAAAACAGTTGAGGGAGATAGTGTTGCGATTGTCTTCCCTAAAGAAACAAGTAATGTGATTCCTGTAGATATCCCTTTGAAGGTTGTTTATGAAGATGATTATTTGATGATCATTGATAAACAGCCCAACCTTGCCTGTATCCCTGTTAAGAAGTACTTAACAGAGTCGGTGGGGAATGCTATTATGTATTACTATAAAGTGAATCATATTGAGAGTGCGATACATCTTGTCAATCGACTTGATAAAGAAACGTCAGGATTAATGATGATTGCGAAAAGTCGTTATGTTCATGATGCTTTTTCTCATGATATCAAGCAGGTGAAACGTGTGTATCATGCACTTGTCGAAGGCAATCCAGGGCAGGGAACAGTAAATGCTCCTATTGATCACGCAGAAGGCCATGGGACAAAAAGAGAAGTAAGAGAAGGCGGTAAAGAAGCAATCACCCATTACCGTACTATTAAAACAATTGGAGAGTATTCTCTGGTAGAATGTAAGTTAGAAACTGGACGTACGCATCAGATACGTGTTCACATGGCTTATTTAGGATGTCCACTTGTTGGAGATCCACTTTATGGTGAAGGAGAAGGCTTTTATCTAGATAGTGTAGAAATAGCTTTTAGACATCCTATCACACAGCAATGTATGACTTTAAAGAAGGTGTTTAACGATGTACGAATTAAAAAAATTGAATCTTAAGCAGTCAGAAAAATATATGACTTATAAATGTAATGAATATGGAAAGCACTATAAGAAGTTCTCTAGACTTATTCCTGTAGTTGTGATTATCACATTAGTGGCTGCATTTATTATTCCATCTCAGGCTAAAGTAATCTATGCTCTTGGGGTGGCTATTACTGCTGGATTATTCTTCATGGTTTATAGCTATTATAAACAGATGGTGAGCTTAAAAGAGGTACCTACAGTACCTTGTGAATATGTGGTTACACCCGTCAAGTACAATGAAAGAGTCCAGCTTAAGACAACTAAAGGGGATGATCTCTTATTCGCATTTGTAGAAAAGAGTCGTTCTATTTATAAGAACGAAAGAGAAGCACTTATTATCTATGTGCCTGAATCAGGACATATTTATGGTGAACATGTAGCTTTACTTAAAGATATTAAGGGATGAGTATTAAAAAACGGCATACCTCATAAGAGGTATGTCGCTTTTTAATATTGTTTATGTTTTACATCGCGAAGCTTATTCTGATAATCGATATCAATAATAACACCTAATGCGAACATATATGAAAGTAATGAAGATCCACCATATGACAACATTGGTAAAGTGATACCAGTAATAGGAAGTAATCCAAGAATCATTCCAATATTCCATGTCTGCTGGAAGATGAGACAACCAAATGTTCCCATGATAAATGTCTTATCACGAATATTATCACTCTTTAAGCCGATACTTAAGATAATGACATCAAATGCTGCAATTGTAAGTAAGGTGATGAATGCACCTACATAACCAAAATCAGTCGCAATAACAGAGAAAATAAAGTCTGTCTGACCTTCAGGGAAGACTTTGACAACAGCTCTAAAGCCATGTCCAAACCATCCGGCTGTACCATAAGATAACTGAGCAAACCATGACTGTAACCCCTGGTTGCCTGTTGTTCCTTCAGGGTCTAACCAACCATAAATACGGGATAATTTATGTCCTGAAATAAGAGATGTGAAGATACCATTCTGGTAGATAAATAAATAAGCCAGTCCAAGTACACCGACAAGGGCGACGATAATAATAAATAGGAACCAATTCTTATTCATACCACTTGATAATAATACAAAGAAGACTGCTGCCATAATAATCATCATAACTCCTGAGTCATTCTGTAAATAAATAAGAATAGCAGGGGGTAAAGAAATCTTCATCACTTGGATGATATACTGGATTTCACTATCAGTTGTTTTGACTAATATACGCTCATTATATTCCTGTGTAATTTTCGCAAGATACATAACCATGATAATCTTCATAAATTCAGAAGGCTGAAAAGTGAAGCCTGGGATGTTATACCAGGAAGTAGCACCATTTGTGAATTTTGCGAGAGGTACTATATGAATATGTAATAGTTTTGTATAGACAAAATGATCTATTGCAAGTCCAATAAGTAATACAATAAAAACCATGTAGAGTGTTTTTATATGATTATATAGGGTATCTTGACCAATCTTATAGATGATATAACTTAGAATACCGCCTAATAAATAATATAGAGCCTGCTTTAACCAAAGCATGTAAGGATTTGCGACGTTGGTCATAATTGGTGCAGCACTTGCAACTGCAAGACAACTGATTGCACCAAACAATATAACTAAGGCAATGAGAGGATATTTCTTGAGTGTTTCTTCAAGCTTTTCCATGCGTGCCCTCCTTTTTTCTTTTTACTTTTTTCATTCTTATAGTATACTATATTTTAAAGATACTTCAATAAAAAGGAGTGTGTATAAAGTGTCTAAAAATATGATGATTGGTATTATTGCAGCAGTGGTAGTTGTGCTTATTATTGTTGTGATGATGACTCGTAAAAAGAAAACAAGTAAAGAAGAATGTCCGATTGATGCGGATCTATTAATTAAGGCATTAGGTGGTAAAGACAACATTACTGCTTTAGAAGCATCACCTTCTAAATTAAAGGCAACTTTAAAGCAGGATAAGGATCTTGATATTGAAACAATTAAAACGCTTGGTGCAAGTGGCATTGTAGCAGGGCATTTAACACTAACTATGATTTTCGGTAAAGCGTCAAGTGTTATATGTGAAACAGTTTTAGAAAAAATCAAATAAGAGGTATTCACAATGAAATTCAAGATGGTACATGAAAACTATAACGTTAAGAATCTAGATGCGTCTCTTAAATTCTATGAAGAAGCATTAGGCTTAACTGAAAGAAGACGTATTGTGAGTGAAGATGGAAGCTTCATTATTGTCTATGTTGGTAATGAAACAACTCCATTTGAATTAGAACTCACATGGCTTAAAGATCATCCACAGGCTTATGATATTGGAGAAGAAGAATTCCATTTAGCCTTTCATGTAGATGATTATGAAGGGGCACATGCATTACATGAAAAGATGGGATGTATCTGTTTTGAAAACCCTTCAATGGGCATCTATTTTATCCAGGATCCAGATGGATACTGGCTTGAAATCATACCTGAAAAATAGTCTAGGAAATGCATGCTGCATTTCCTTTTTTT
>NZ_DBPF01000001.1:0-2536 GCF_002299355.1 Catenibacterium sp. UBA627 | reverse complement strand
AAGTGCATTATTACTAAAACAATAAATACAATATTACTGATTTCGGAAAATAATACAAACTTGTGAGAAAAATTTTTATCACGAGGTAAAAAATGTTATACGTTTACAGAAAACGCATACAAAAATGTAGGCAAATCCATGGACAAACATTTTGAATAATGGTATATTGAAATCGCTGAAAAGGATGCGTAACAAAATTCAGTAGTTTTATATACTTTAAGGAGGAACTGTTACAATGGATACAAATCGTTTTGCTGATGCGTGGGCTGGATTCAAAGGCCGTTTATGGAAAGAAGAAGTAAATACTAGAGACTTCATTCAGAATAACTACAAACCATATGATGGTGATGAATCATTCTTAGCTGAACCTACAGAAGCAACTAATAAATTATGGGGTAGATTACAGGAACTTCAGGCAGAAGAAAGAGCTAAAGGCGGAGTTCTTGATATGGAAACTGAAGTAGTTTCTGGTTTAACTGCTTATGGACCTGGTTATATTGATGAAAGCATGAAGGACTTAGAAACTGTTGTTGGTTTACAGACAGATAAGCCTTTAAAGAGAGCATTCATGCCTTATGGTGGTATCCGTATGGCTGAACAGGCTTGCGAAACTTATGGTTACACACCAAGCCCAGAATTACACAAAATCTTTACTGAATATCATAAGACTCATAACCAGGGTGTATTTGATGTTTACACTCCTGAAATTATGAAAGCACGTCATAATAAAATCATCACTGGTCTTCCAGATACTTATGGTCGTGGACGTATTGTTGGTGACTACAGAAGAGTTGCTTTATACGGTATCGATGCATTAATCGAATGGAAGAAAGAAGACTTTGCCAACTGCGGTAGCGGATCAATGACTGAAGACATCATCAGAAAGAGAGAAGAAATTGCTGAACAGGTAAGAGCTCTTAACAATATGAAGAAGATGGCTGAAACTTATGGTTATGATATTTCTAAACCAGCTACTAACGCTCGTGAAGCATTCCAGTGGTTATACTTTGGTTATTTAGCAGCTATCAAGACTCAGAATGGTGCAGCTATGTCAGTTGGACGTATCTCTACATTCCTTGATATCTATATTGAAAGAGATTTAGCTAACGGTACATTAACTGAAAGCGAAGCTCAGGAATTAGTTGACCATATCGTTATGAAATTCCGTATGGTTAAGTTCGCACGTATCCCATCATACAATGCATTATTCTCAGGTGACCCAGTATGGGCTACACTTGAAGTTGCAGGTTTAGGTACTGACGGACGTTCAATGGTTACAAAGAATGACTTCCGTTTCTTACATACATTAGAAGATATGGGTCCTTCTCCAGAACCAAACTTAACAGTTCTATATACAGAAGCATTACCAGAAAACTTCAAGAAGTATGCTGCTAAGATCTCTATCAATACTTCATCAATTCAGTATGAAAACGATGACGTTATGAGACCTGTATGGGGCGATGACTATTCAATCTGCTGCTGTGTATCAGCTACTCAGACTGGTAAAGAAATGCAGTTCTTCGGTGCGAGAGCTAACTTAGCTAAGTGCTTAACTTACGCTATCAATGGTGGTGTCGATGAAAAGACTAAACAGCAGGTAGGTCCTGAATACAGAGGAATTACTTCTGAATATCTTGATTATGATGAAGTTATCAAGAAATATGAAAACATGATGGACTGGTTAGCAGATTTATATGTAAATACATTAAACTTAATCCAGTACATGCATGATAAATACTACTATGAAGCTGCAGAAATGGCATTAATTGATACTGATGTTCGTAGAACATTCGCTACTGGTATTGCTGGTTTCTCACATGTAGTAGACTCATTAAGCGCAATCAAATATGCTAAGGTTAAGACTATCAGAGATGAAGATGGTATCGTAGTTGATTATGAAGTTGAAGGTGACTTCCCTCGTTATGGTAACGATGATGATAGAGCTGACAACATCGCAGTTTGGTTATTACATACATTCTTAAAAAAGATTAAACAGCATCATACATATAGAAATTCTGAACCAACTACTTCTATCTTAACAATCACTTCTAACGTAGTTTATGGTAAGGCTACAGGTTCATTACCTGATGGACGTAAAGCTGGTGAACCATTATCTCCAGGTGCTAACCCAGCATATGGTGCAGAAAAGAACGGTTTACTTGCTTCATTAAACTCAGTTGCTAAGTTACCTTATGAATGGGCATTAGATGGTATTTCAAATACTCAGACAATCGCTCCAAGCGCTTTAGGTCATGATGAAGCTGAAAGAACTGATAAGTTAGTAACAGTTATGGATGGTTACTTCAGACAGGGTGCTCATCACTTAAATGTTAACGTATTCGGTACAGAAAAGTTAATCGATGCTATGGAACATCCAGAAAAGCCAGAATATGCAAACTTCACAATCCGTGTATCTGGTTATGCAGTTAAGTTCATTGACTTAACTAGAGAACAGCAGTTAGACGTAATTGCTAGAACTTGCCACGATCATATGTAATAATTAAAACAGTCTCTAATGAGACTGTTTTTTATAGAG
>NZ_DBPF01000069.1:0-4004 GCF_002299355.1 Catenibacterium sp. UBA627 | reverse complement strand
ATGGATTTGAACCATCGACCTCACCCTTATCAGGGGTGCGCTCTAACCAACTGAGCTACAGGCCCATTTCTTGACTGCTCACCTATAATACCATGTAGAAGTAGACACGTCAATAAAAAAATAAAAAAAATATAGGCAAGGTAGAAAAAAAGTTTGATACATACAATGAAAATAAAGAAAAAATAATTTATCATTAAAATTGGTTAAAATATTACTAAAATTTTTACCTCATTTTATCTGGATTGTGATATATTAATTATTATAGTAATGTTGAGGAGGAAAACGAAATGGCTACAATTAAGGATGTTGCGAAAGCAGCGGATGTTTCTATCGCAACTGTATCAAGAGTATTAAATGAAGATAAAACATTGAAGGTTTTACCTGAGACAAAAGAGAAGATATTAAGAGTGGCTAGTGAACTCAATTACTCCTTAAAATCAAAAGAAAAGAAGAAAACATTTAATATAGGTATTATCCAGTGTTATACATTTGAACAGGAATTTAGAGATACTTATTTCTTATCTATTTTACAAGGGGTCGAGAAATATTTAAGAAAAGAAAAGATGGCTTCTACAAAAGTAAGATACGATGATATGAATATGAAGCAGGTATTAGAAGGTGTGGATGGCATTATCTGTATTGGAAAGTTTGAAAAGAAGTATCTCGATACATTTAGTAAGTTATCTAGTAGAATTGTTTTACTAGATATGGATTTGTCTCCTATCACAAATGTCTGTATCTCATTGGATTTTGATGACGCGATGTGTAAAGTAGTCAACTATTTTCATTCGCAGGGACATGAAACGATTGGTTTTATGGGAAGAAATGAATATGATGAGATGTCTTTACAAACAATTTCTAGAAAGAAAAGCTTTATTAAATATTGTGAATATCTAGGAATAAAATATGAAATATTTACAACCAATCATGAAATGACAGGAGATGAAGGCTATTCTGTCATGAATCGTGTGATTGAGGAAGGAAAAATACCTTCTGCAGTGTTCTGTGCCAATGATCCTCTTGCGATGGGGGCTATGCAGGCTTTATTAGATGCAGGAATCAAAGTGCCAGAAGAAGTGTCTATTATGGGATTCAATGATGTGGATGCATGTAACTTCACACGACCTACATTATCTACTGTCTATGCACCTTCAAGTGAGATGGGAGAGATGGGGGCTTCATTATTACATAGAATGATTACAGAAGAGGATATCAGCTATCCATGTAGAATACAATTACCATGTCAATTGGTTATTAGAAATTCATGCAGAGAGAAGTAATAAAACTTCTCTTTTTTATTTTAGTAAAATAATAAGTAAATTAAATAGTAAAATAATTAAAAAAATATTGATTATTTTACTAAAAGGTTTATTATAGTAGTTGAAGAAAAAACAAAATAAAAAAAAGAGGAGACCATACAATGAACCATCAAATCAACAGATTACTCAACTTTGCGTTACAAAAAGGCATGATTAGTACAGATGACTTGTACTATGCCGCAAATTTAATTTTAGATTTACTTCAGTTAGATGAATTTGAATTAGAAGAAATCGATGAAGAATTAGAAACAGCACAGGATATCATTGATCATATTCTTGACTATGCAGTAGAAAAAGGTATGATTTCAGATTCTGTGACTGAAAAAGATTTATTTGATACAAGACTTATGAACTGCCTCATGCCTCGTCCTAGTGAAGTGGTAAATAAGTTCAACACTCTTTATAATGAATCTCCAGAAAAAGCAACAGACTACTTTTATGATTTAAGTATTAGTAGTAACTATATTCGTAAATCACGTATTGATAAGAATATCAAGTTTAACCATTATGTTAAATATGGTGATATTCAGATTACTATCAACCTTTCTAAACCAGAAAAGGATCCTAAAGCGATCGCAGCTGCAAAGAATATCAAATCTACAAACTATCCTCTTTGCTTATTATGTAAAGAAAATGTTGGATTTGCAGGTAATATGAAGCATCCTGCTAGACAGAATCATCGTATTATCCCACTAGATCTTGCAGGTCATCGCTATTACCTACAGTATTCACCTTATGTTTACTACAATGAACACTGTATCGTATTTAATGAAGAACATCAGCCAATGAAAATTGACCACAATACATTCGAGCATCTATTCGCATTTGTAGATAAGTTCCCTCATTATATGCTGGGAAGTAACGCTGATCTACCAATCGTAGGTGGTTCTATCCTTACCCATGATCACTACCAAGGCGGTCGTCATCATTTTCCTATGGAAGATGCGAAAGTTATCAAGAGTTATGAACATGATCATGTACAGATAGATATGCTGTATTGGCCATTGTCAACTCTAAGACTTACCTCTACTTCCAAAGAAAAAATCATTGCTTTGGCTGATGTTATTCTTGAAAGATGGATTGATTATAGTGATGAATCACTAAATATCATTGCATATACAGATGGTGTAAAACATAACACAGTAACACCAATTGCACGTATGAAGGATGGAAAGTATCAGTTAGATCTAGTACTAAGAAATAACCGTACAACTGAAGAATACCCTTTAGGAATCTTCCACCCTCATGCTGCACACCATCACATTAAGAAGGAAAACATCGGCTTAATTGAAGTAATGGGCTTAGCTGTTCTTCCTGCAAGATTAAAGAATGAATTAGAAGATATCAAACAGTGTCTATTAGGAAATGCGGATTTTGATTCAAATGAATCATTACAGAAGCATGCAGACTGGTACAAATATCTTAAGAATTGTGATTACGAGGATGTTGATGAATTTCTAGAAGTTGAAGTCACTAAGAAGTTTGTAGCAGTATTAGAAGATGCTGGTGTATATAAAATGACTGATGAAGGAATTGAAGGATTCAGTCGCTTCGTGGAGGGCTTATGGTAGAAATTAAGAAAGAATTAGATGATGGCATTGTTGTCATTGGCTTAGAAAACAAGGACTTCTATGTAGAAGTCACAAACTTTGGCTGCACACTACTTAAAGCTGTAGTGAAGGACAAAGAAGGAAATCCATGTGATTGTGTATTAGGTTTCCCTGAAGTATCAGATTACCAGAAGAGAGATGGTACATATCTTGGTGCTTTGGTAGGGCGAGTATGCAACCGTATTGAGAAGGGAACCTTCACATTAAATGGGAAAACTTATAACGTTCCTATTAATAATGGTCCTAACTCATTGCATGGTGGTATTGAAGGATTCTCTTACAAGGTATTTGATTATGAATTTATAGAAGATGGTGTCAAGTTCCACTATGTATCTAAAGATGGTGAAGAAGGCTATCCAGGTACATTAGATTTCTATGCTTATTACACAATTGAAGGAACATCACTTCATATGCGCTATGAAGCAACAAGTGATCAGGATACAATCATCAATATCACAAACCATTCATATTTCAACTTAAATGGACATGCATCAAGTGTTCATAATCATGTATTAAAACTTAATGCTGATGAAGTAGGCTGTGTTGATGGTGATGGATTATATACAGGTGAATTATTAGATGTCTCAAATAATCCATTTGACTTTAGAAGTGAAAAAGTGATTGGAGACTGTATCAAAGACAATCATCCACAGTTAATCACAGCACGTGGTTATGACCATCCATTTGTATTTAATACAGATAAAAATCAGGCAGAACTTTATTCTCCAGAAACTGGTATTAAATTAACTGTATCTACTACTTATCCATCAGCACAGGTATATAGTGCAAACTACTTAGATGGACAGTTAGATAAATATGGATATACTATGCATCCACAAGATGCATTATGTATTGAAACAAGTTATTTACCAGATAGTATTCATAAAGAAGAAAATCCAAAGGTCATCTTAAACGCAAATAAACAATTTAAAGAAGAAACAGTATATACATTCGAGGTAACAAAATGAAAGCAAGCTTATTAAAAGAAGAATTTAAATCAAATAAACATAATCAATTATTAGAAGACTTATATGAAGATGCAAGTCTTGTAGATTATCAGAAAGATAGATATGCC
>NZ_DBPF01000137.1:0-2671 GCF_002299355.1 Catenibacterium sp. UBA627 | reverse complement strand
CCATTGGCTTTACTATCATCTTTACTTGCAAGTGAAACAAATCTATTAATAGAAGACGCATTCTCTATAATTCTTAATACATCCTCATGTGGGATCGGATGACTATACAAAACATGTCCTTCCTTATCAAAACAATAAGACCCATTAAAAGAAAGTATGGCATCAAAAGTCACTCCTTCAAAAGCAGGTACACTTAAAGGATGTCTTCCTGTCGCAATACATACCTTTATATTATTAGCCTGTAATCTCTGTAATGTTTCTATAGTAATATCAGAAACACTGCGTGTTTCCATATTGCTTAAAGTTCCATCAATATCAAAAAATGCAATCTTAATCATACTAAATCCTCCATGGATCCATTCTAACATAAAAAGAGAGGTTTACCCTCTCTTAGTCTAACTGTTGACAGAAATCTTTCAGAACTTTATATGATTCCTCGAGTGCTTTCTGCTCATCTTCTTTCATATTTATTTCTACTATTTCTTTAGCTCCTGTCTTATCAATAATAGTAGGAACACTTAAGAAGATATCATTCATACCATACTGACCATCTAAATGAACAGATACTGGATAAATTCTATTTTCATTAAAGAGAATAGATTTCAAAATTGCGGTAGTTGCTGCCGCAATACCATAACATGTATTACCTTTACGGTTAAAGATCTGCCATCCATCTTCAATGACAGCATGTCTTAATGTTTCCTTAGTGGCATCCTTAGTACGTTCCGCATTATCTTTTAATACATCTTCTACACTCTTACCACCAATAGTTGCACTAGACCATGTCACCATTTCTGAATCACCATGTTCACCACATACATATGCTGATACACTCTTTGCATCTAAATGATACATATCAGCTAAACGACAAGATAATCTTGCACTATCAAGAGTTGTACCACTACCAATAACCTGGTTCTTTGGTAAGCCTGATTCCTTCCAAGTAATATAACTCATAATATCTACTGGGTTAGATACGACAATAAAGATACCATTAAAGCCAGACGCCATTGTAGAATTTACAATAGACTTAATAATCTTAACACTTGGTGCTAACATCTGTAAACGGTCATGAGAATCTTTAGGCATTGGTGCTGATGCTGTAATGATGACTACATCTGCATCCTTACAATCAGAATAATCCCCTGCTTTTACTTTAATATTTCTATTCATGAAGTAAACTGACTGCTGCATATCTAATGCTTCACCATATGCTTTTTCTTTATTAATATCAATTAATACAATTTCTTCACAAAGTCCCTGGTTAATAATTGAGTAGGCAGTTGTAGCACCTACATTACCTAAACCAACAATAACTACTTTAGAATCCTTAAAACTCATATTATTTTTTCCTCCTTGAATCGTTAATATTGTAGCACAACTGTCCTATCAAATGTATAATAATGACCAAGAGAGGTTCAAATATGAAAACTAAAGTACTATTAAAAAAGGGTGAAGGCCGTACTATTAATGCAGGCGGTTTATGGATTTATGACAATGAAATAAAAGAGATACATGGACATTTCAAGAATGGTGATATTGTAGATGTATATGCCCATAATGAGTATCCATTAGGTAGAGGTTATATTAACCAGAATTCTAAGATTAGAATTCGTTTAATGACTAGAAATATTGATCAGGAGATTGATTCTGATTTCTTACGTATGAGATTACAGAATGCCTGGGATTACCGTAAAAAGACAGTGGATACTTCTAGTTGTCGTATTGTGTTTGGAGATGCTGATTTCTTACCAGGTCTAGTGATTGATAAGTTTGAGGATATATTAGTTGTACAGTCTCTCGCATTAGGTATTGATGCCTTTAAGGAAGAGATTGTAGAACTTATGAAGGATATTCTACTACAGGATGGCATTACTATTAGAGGTGTATATGAACGTAGTGATGCCAAGGAACGTACTAAGGAAGGTATGGAAAGAGTCAAAGGGTTTATTGGTGAACCTTTTGATCCTCATATTGATATTGTAGAGAATGGTGTTAAGTATCATATAGATGTTGCAGAAGGACAGAAGACTGGTTTCTTCCTTGATCAGAAATATAATAGACTTGCAATACAGAAATTATGTAAAGATGCAAAAGTATTAGACTGTTTTACTTATATTGGTACTTTTGCATTGAATGCAGGTATTGCAGGAGCTCAAAGTGTTTTAGGTGTGGATGCATCTCAGTTTGCGGTAAATCTTGCGAATGAGAATTCTAAGTTTAATGGTTTAGAAGATACTGTTAAGTTTGAGTGTCATGATGTATTTGATTTCCTACCAGAATTAGAGGCTCAGGGAGAATTATTTGATATGGTTATATTAGATCCCCCTGCTTTCACAAAGTCTCGTGCATCTATTAAGAATGCGATTAAAGGCTATCGTGAGATTAATATGAGAGGTATGAAATTAGTAAAAGATGGTGGATATCTGGCTACATGTTCATGTTCTCATTTTATGGACTATGATACATTTACTAAAACTATTGGACAGGCTGCAAAGCTTGTACATAAGAGATTAAGACAGGTAGAATTTAGAACACAGGCTGCAGATCATCCTATTTTGTGGAATGGTGATGAGAATAGCTATTACTTAAAGTTCTATATCTTCCAGGTGGTTGATGAAAAGTAAGAAAAGATGATGACTCGACACGAGCCATCATCTTTTCAGTTATA
>NZ_DBPF01000040.1:5558-15403 GCF_002299355.1 Catenibacterium sp. UBA627 | reverse complement strand
ATGCATCAAGTTCAGCTTCATGAGCGCCGTTTAATAGGCGTTAATAAAATTTAATTTTCGCTAACTTGTGGTTTGTGGGTATTCAAATTGTAGTTTTTATTTTTTTCCATTACTTCATCTAATAAATGTTTACATGGTTTCCATAATCTTCAGTACGCTGGTCTAAAATAATTCTTTTGCATTACAGAACTATCTTAAAAATGAAACTTGATTTAGTAAATCCTGATTATAAGTATAATAATGCCTATTAGTTTGGGGTTGGTTTGCCTTTAGAGTTCCTTCTCTATCCCAACGTTATAATAACTTAACAGATACGCCTAAAGATTCAGCAAAATCCTTTGGCTTATAATTTGTGATATTTGTTGTGTTCATTTTAACGCTCTCCCTTGAGGGAATTTGAACGCATTTAATCACAACTGTCAATATATTTAGTTACTTATATTTCCTCCTTCTATAAGTTTATTTTATCACAAGTACAAATGAATATGTAAGAAACTTTATTCCAAATATTGAGATATGTTATAATGCATGGGAAAGAGGTGGATTATGGAATACCATGTTTTAGCAAGTGGTTCTAAAGGAAACAGCACATTTATTGTAGAAAAAACTACAGGTATTTTAATAGATTGTGGTATCTCAAAGAAACAGTTGACTTATCAACTCAAAGAGATTGGATATACAATAGATGATATAGATTATGTATTATTAACCCATGATCATACAGATCATAACAAGAATATACATATATTTGATAAAGAGATGGTATATACCGCAAAAGGGAATATAGCGGATCTAGATGAGGATCATGAACTTATTCCTTATACAAGTTATACTTTTGGTGATATAGAAGTGTATGTATTACGTGTTTCACATGATGCGACTAATCCTATTGGATTTATTTTTAGTGGTGATGAAACACTCCTTTATATGACAGATACAGGTTATGTATCACAGAAGAATAAAGAACTTATTCATAACTTGAATTATTATATTATAGAGTCCAATCATGATATAGGGATGTTGATGGCTACACGTCGTCCTTTTTCTTTAAAGAATAGAATTATGGGTGATACAGGACATTTAAATAATGAGTACAGTGCTCATTTAATGTGTGATGTGATTGGTGAGAATACGAAAGAGATTGTACTAGCCCATTTATCACAGGATGCCAATACAAAAGAAAAGGCGTTAGAAACTTATTATTCTATATTTGATGAAGAAAAGATGACATTTGATAAAGAGATGATCAAAGCAGCAAGCCAAACATCAGTGGTTTCTGGAGGAAAATATGAACATTAAGATTATTACTGTAGGTAAGTTAAAAGAGAAGTATTTAAGAGATGGTGTACAGGAGTATGTAAAAAGACTTGGTGCGTATGCTCATGTAGAGTTGATTGAAGTACCTGATGAAAAGATACCTAATAACCCTTCACTTGCAGAAGAGACACTTGT
This sequence comes from Catenibacterium sp. UBA627, assembly GCF_002299355.1. NCBI lineage: Bacteria > Bacillati > Bacillota > Erysipelotrichia > Erysipelotrichales > Coprobacillaceae > Catenibacterium > Catenibacterium sp. UBA627. The sequence continues at coordinate 13,951 of NZ_DBPF01000040.1, read as the reverse complement.
GAAAAGCAAGGAAGGAAGAAAGATTCTTGATCATGTGAAACAGAATGATTTTATGATTCTGTTAGATGTTGCTTCACGTGAGATGGATTCAGTGGCTTTTAGTCAATATATTGAGAAAAAGATGATTGATGGTTATTCTACTATTGATTTTGTGATTGGTGGTTCCTTAGGACATGGAGCGGATGTTCTTACTAGAGCTGATTTTAAATTATCTTTTTCACCAATGACTTTCCCTCATCAATTAATGCGTCTGATTCTTGTAGAACAGATTTATCGTGCATTTAAAATCATGAAGAATGAAACATATCATAAATAATGTCCATACATAGTATGGACATCTTTTTTACGTAAAAAAAGAACCTGTAGAACAGGTTCTTGCGTCTTATTTAAGACCGTATTTCTTATTGAATTTTTCAACTCTACCATCAGCACTCGCAAATCTCTGTTTACCAGTGTAGAATGGATGACAGTTTGAACAAGTATCCACACGGATTTCATCTAAAACTGAACCAGTTTCGAATTCGTTACCACATGATGTGCAGATTACTTTTACTTTTTTGTAATTTGGATGAATTCCAGCTTTCATTGTCTTATCTCCTTCCGCCTTGAAATATTTGCTACTTCAAAGTAAGTTGCTAGTGTATTGTACATCATTTTTTATTGAAATACAATAGCTTTTTTAAATTTATTTCTTAGTAATATAACCTAATTTTGTTAACATTTCAGCACTTTCAACAGCACCACCAGCAGCACCTCTTAAAGTGTTGTGAGATAAACCTACAAACTTATAATCGAAGATGTTATCTTCTCTAAGTCTACCAATAGAAACTCCCATACCGCCTTCATAATCAACATCTAATGTAACCTGTGGACGGTTTTCTTCTTCCATGTATCTGATGAAATGTTCAGGTGCATGTGGAAGCTTAAATTCCTGTGGCTGACCCTTGAAGTTATTTAAACGATCAATTAATTCTTCTTTTGTAGGCTTCTTCTTGAAACTAATAGAAACAGTTGCTGTATGACCATTTAATACTGGTACACGAATACATTGTGCACTAATAACAGGTCCTTCAGCTTTAACGATTTCACCATTTTCAATATGACCAAATACTTTTAATGGTTCCTGTTCAGACTTTTCTTCTTCCCCACTGATTAAAGGAATGATATTTCCTACCATTTCTGGCCATTCCTTGAAAGTCTTCCCAGCACCAGAAATAGCCTGGTATGTACTTACTACAACCTTTGTTGGTTCAAATTCCTTCCATGCTGCTAAGCAAGGTGTATAAGACTGGATTGAACAATTAGGCTTTACTGCGATAAAACCTTTCTTAGTTCCAAGTCTCTTTCTCTGATCTTCGATGACAGCATAATGTTCTGGGTTGATTTCTGGAATAACCATAGGAACATCAGGTGTCCATCTGTGTGCACTGTTGTTTGAAACAACAGGTGTTTCTGTTTTTGCATATGCTTCTTCAATTGCTTTGATTTCTTCTTTACTCATGTTTACTGCTGAGAATACAAAATCAACTTCTTTCGCAATGTCTTCAACATCTGCAACATCTTTTACGACAATGTTCTTGACTGCTTCAGGAATAGGTGTATCCATTTTCCATCTGCCTTTTACTGCTTCTTCATAAGTCTTTCCCGCACTCGACTTACTTGCTGCAAGTGTAGTCACTTCAAACCATGGATGGTTCTCTAGAAGAGTATTAAATCTCTGTCCAACCATTCCAGTCGCACCTAAAATACCAACTTTTAACTTGTCACTCATAGCTTCTCCTCCTATCAACATTAATCGTCAATCATATAACGAGTAATGTGCGCTCCTAATGTGATGAGCTTGTGGTCTATATTATCATAACCACGGTCAATATGGTAGACATTTGTAATTTCAGTTTTACCTTCTGCCATTAAACCAGCCACCACAAGAGCAGCACCACAGCGTAAGTCTGTAGCCATTACTCTTGCACCATGTAGAGGTGTTTTACCTTTTACATAAGCACATGCTTCACCTAATTCAATATCTGCTCCCATCTTATTAAGCTGAGCACAATGCTTAAATCTTTCTTTATAAATAGTTTCAGACACTTTAGATTGTCCATTACCCTGTGTTAATAGAGTTGTTAGAGGCTGCTGCAAGTCAGTCGCAAATCCTGGATAAATCTGTGTCTGTACTTCAACAGGCTTTAAGTTTCCATCATTGCCATATACAACAATGCTATCGCCAATCTTTTCCATCTTAATGCCCATTTCCTTTAATTTAGAAATAAGTGCATCTAGATGCTGTGGAATAATATTCTGAATAACCATCTTTTCACCAATTGCAGCTGCAATGATCAAGAAAGTACCTGCTTCAATACGATCAGGAATAATTTCATGATATGCACCATGCATATGCTCTACACCATCAATAGTAATAGTATCTGTACCCACACCACGGATTCTAGCCCCCATCTTTGTAAGAAGGTTGGCTACATCAATGATTTCTGGTTCCTTCGCTGCATTTTCAATAACAGTACGGCCTTTAGCCTTTACTGCCGCTAACATAATATTGATAGTTGCACCTACAGAAGCAAAATCTAGATAGATTTCAGTTCCAATAAGTTCATCAGCCTTTAAATGATATGTTCCTGTTTCTTCATCATAATTGATTTTGGCACCTAATGCTTCAAAACCTTTTAAATGAAGATCAATAGGACGAGGTCCTAAATAACATCCTCCAGGCATTCTAATAGTTACTTCTTTATATTTACCAAGTAATGCACCCATAAAATAATAAGACGCTCTTAATTTATCAACTGCACTACTTACAAGTGGTAAATTTTTCATATTTCTAGGATCTACACCGATTTCACCTACGGATTTATCCCTTTCAACAATACAATTCAATTCTTCTAATAATGTGGTTAACGCATCAACATCTGAGATTTCTGGTACGTTATATATTTCTACTGGTTCATCTGAGAGAACAATAGAAGGGATCAATGCTACAGTCGCATTCTTCGCACCTGAGATAGTGACTGTGCCGTTAAGTTTATGTCCGCCTTCAATAGCAATTACTTCTTCAGCCATTTTTATACAATCCTTTCGTTAAGGTTATTTAAAGTTTATATATATTAAAAAACAATTAAGTTAAAAGTTAATAAGTTTAAGTCAAAATATTGGATTTTATCTCGACGAATTCATTATATAGTATTTCTTCGAAAATCACAAAGAAAACAGAAAGTAAATGTCCCTTTTTAATAAAAGAATATTTTACTTTTAAAAAAAACATGATATACTATGACCACATGGTCCGTTGGTGAAGTGGTCAACACACTTGGTTCTCATCCAAGCATTCAGGGGTTCGAACCCCCTACGGACTACCATTTTTTTATGCGAATAAAAAAAAGAAAGCCAGGCTTTCTTTTTAAAATGTTTTATTTGTATAAAAAAAATGGCTGGGGTAACTGGATTCGAACCAGTGAAATGGCAGATTCAGAGTCTGCTGCCTTACCGCTTGGCTATACCCCAACAGCAATTTATATTATACATATATTTTAGGAGATGTAAAGAGAAAAATGACAAAAATTCGTACAAGATTCGCACCAAGCCCTACAGGCTACATGCATATCGGTAATTTAAGAACAGCTTTATACTGTTATTTAATCGCTAAACATCAGGGTGGCGACTTTATTTTAAGAATTGAAGATACTGACCAGAACCGTGAAGTGGAAGGTGCAACTCAGTTGATTTATGATATTTTAACTGAAACTGGTCTTAACTGGGATGAAGGACCAGATAAACCTGGAGATTGTGGACCTTATATCCAGTCTGAAAGACTTCCTATTTATCATGAATATGCTAAGAAGCTTATTGAGCTAGGCGGTGCTCATTATTGTTTCTGTGATAAAGATGCTGACAATGATTATGATCCTTGTCGTATGCTTGATCAGGCTGAAATTGATGAAAAGCTTGCAGCAGGTGTTCCTTATGTTATTAGACAGACTATCCCTGATAAGGGTAAGGCTACTTTTGATGATGAAATCTATGGTCATATTGAAGTAGATTGTACTACTTTAAATGATTCTATCTTAATTAAGAGTGATGGATTCCCTACTTATAACTTTGCGAACGTTGTAGATGACCATTTAATGGGTATTACTCATGTTGTACGTGGTAATGAATATTTAGCTTCTACACCTAAATATAACCTTCTATATGATGCATATGGATGGGATAGACCTACTTACATCCATTTACCACCAGTAATGAAGGATGAACATGCTAAGTTATCTAAGAGAAATGGTGATGCCTCTTACCAGGATTTAACTAAACAGGGTTATTTAAAAGATGCCATCCTTAACTACATCGCATTACTTGGATGGTCTCCAGCTGATGAAGAAATCCTTTCATTAGATGATTTAATTGAACAGTTCAACATTGAACATATCTCTAAAGCTCCAGCTATCTTTGATATTGATAAGTTAAAATGGATGAACGGTGTTTATTTAAGAAACATGTCATTAGAAGAATTCCACAAAGTAGCTTCTCCTTACTATGACTTCATCACTATTCCTGTAAATACATTAGAAATCTCTAAAGCATTACAGCCACGTGTTGAAAGATTAGCTGATATTCCAGAATTAATGGACTTTATCAATGAAACATTACCATTTGATGCATCTATCTATAAACATAAGAAGATGAAGACTAATCCTGAAAACTCTTTAGAAGCATTAGAATTATCTTTACCAGAACTTGAAAAATGGGAAGATTATGATGATGACGAAGGATTAATGAATATGATGATGGATATTGCTAAGAGCCATGAATTAAAGAATGGACGTATTATGTGGCCTATCCGTGTTGCATTATCTAATAAGGCATTTACTCCTGGTGGTGCTGTAGAAATTGCTCATATTCTTGGCAAAGAAGAAACTTTAAGAAGAATTAGAGTTGCTATCGAAGATTTAAAGAAATCAGTGGCTGAATCAGCAGAATAAAAACAAGAGGCTCATTTGAGCCTCTTTTAGTATACTATCTTATAGTTTTCAAGTGCACCGATTAGGTTAGAATCATTATTGTATTTACATTGTACTAACTTAACTTGTGGGATAGGCACAGGCATTTTTTCATAGAGTTCTTCTATTGACTTCTGGATATAAGTCATTAAAATGCCTTGGTTTTCATATTAATCCTGGAATAAAGGAGTAGAAAGATAACGATCACCTGTATCTGGGAGTAAGGCTACAATAGTCTTTCCTTTATTTTCTGGTCTTTTCGCAAGTTCAATCGCAGCATAAACAGCAGCACCTGAAGAAATACCTACTAAGATACCTTCATTCTGACCTACTTCTTTACCAGTCGCAAATGCATCTTCATTAGTTACACGGATGATTTCATCATATACCTTTGTATCTAATACATCAGGTACGAAACCTGCACCGATACCCTGTATTTTATGTGCACCACCCTGTCCAGTAGATAGTACTGGAGATGAATCTGGTTCTACTGCAACTACTTTTACGTCTGGTTTCTTATCTTTTAAGTACTGTCCTACACCAGTCACTGTACCACCAGTACCTACACCAGCGACAAAGTAATCGACCTGACCATCTAAGTCTTCAAAGATTTCTGGTCCTGTTGTTAAGTAATGTGCCTGTGGGTTAGCTGGGTTAACGAACTGTCCTGGAATATAGCTGTTTTCAATTCCTTCTGCGAGTTCATTTGCTTTCGCAATAGCACCCTTCATACCCTTGCTTCCATCTGTTAAGACAAGCTCAGCACCATATGCTTTCATTAATGTACGTCTTTCTACAGACATTGTTTCTGGCATAACAATAATAATACGATAACCTCTTGCAGCCGCAACAGAAGCTAAACCAATACCTGTATTACCTGAAGTAGGTTCAATTAATACAGTATCTTTATTAATTTTTCCTGCTTTTTCTGCTTCATCAAGCATATTCTTCGCAATTCTATCTTTAACACTTCCTGCGGGATTGAAGTATTCAACCTTTGCGATGACCTTTGCTTCTAAGTTATATTTCTTTTCTAAATGTGTTAATTCTAATAATGGTGTATGGCCAATTAACTGGTCAGCACTAGTATATACCTTACTCATGTTAATTCTCCTCCTAATTTGTTATTTTACTGCAGCAAAAGCCTGATCTAAGTCTGCAATAATATCATCAATATGTTCAGTACCAATAGATAATCGAATAGAATTCTGCTGGATACCTACCTGTTTTAATTCTTCTTCATTCATTTCTGCATGTGTCGTAGAAGCTGGATGAATAACTAAAGATTTCACATCTGCAACATTTGCAAGTAATGAGAATAACTGTAAGTTATCAATGAAATCTTTTGCTTTTCTTGCATCACCCTTGATGTTGAATGTAAAGATTGATCCACCACCATTAGGGAAATACTTCTTATATAATGCCTGCTGAGATGGATCTGTAGATACTGAAGGATGTGATACAGATTCAACCTGTGGATGGTTATTTAAGTATTCTACAACCTTTAATGTATTTTCTACCTGTCTTTCTACACGTAATGAAAGTGTTTCTAGACCCTGTAAGAAGATCCAAGCATGAATTGGTGAAAGAGTTGCACCCATGTCTCTTAATAAAATAGCTCTAATTCTTGTAATATAAGCAGCGGCTCCTACATCTTTCGCAAAGCTTACACCATGATAAGATGGGTTTGGTTCAACAAGCTGTGGGAATTTATCTGCATGTGCTGCCCAGTCAAACTTACCTGCATCAACGATGACACCACCAATAGTAGTACCATGACCACCAATGAACTTAGTTGCTGAATGAATAACAACGTCAGCACCATATTCAATTGGTCTAATTAAATAAGGTGTACCAAATGTGTTATCAATGACTAATGGTAAACCATGTTTATGTGCAATCTTTGCGATTGCTTCGATGTCTACAACATCTGAATTAGGATTACCTAAAGTTTCAATATAAACAAGTTTTGTGTTTTCCTGAATAGCATCTTCAAATGCCTGTGGATTTAATGCATCTACGAATGTAGTAGTAATACCATAATCAGTAAATGTATGTTTGAATAGGTTGAATGTTCCACCATAGATGTTTTCTGCAGATACGATATGGTCACCTGCAGCCACTAAGTTTTGTACTGCGTATGTCACTGCAGCTGCACCAGAACCTACTGCCAAGGCGGCTACACCACCTTCTAAAGCTGCAATTCTTTTTTCAAATACATCTTCAGTTGGGTTTGTTAGACGACCATAGATATTACCAGCATCCTGTAATGCGAATCTAGCTGCTGCATGATCTGAGTTATGAAAAACGTAAGATGAAGTCTGATAGATAGGTACTGCACGAGCGTCAGTGACTGGATCAGCTTCTTCCTGTCCTACGTGTAATGCAAGTGTTTCGAAATGATAGTTTTTATTAGACATGTATGTTTCCTCCTTAACCCTATTTGTTTGATAGGTTAATAGGATTATAGCAGTGATAAACCTACTAGTCAACTATATTTATATTATTTTTTGTGAATATTTCGTATTTTCTAAATTTAATTGATTTTATTTATGATTATATGACATAATCATCGCCATTTGATGAAGCAGGTACTAAATCACTTAAAGAAACACCTTCTAAATAGTCTGTAATCACTTTATGTAAACCAGTCCACATAGGTAATGTATTACAATAAGATGCTCTTTCACATGTATTACATTCATCTGCTAAACATGACACAGGAGCTAATGTTCCTTCAGTAATCTTAAGAATAGAAGCAACACTATAGTCTTCTGGAGCATGTGTTAAACGATATCCCCCACCTTTACCTCTTAAACCTTCTACGAAGTGTTCTTTAGATAAAGATTTAATAATAATTTCTAGATACTTTTCAGAGATATTCTGTCTTGCCGCTATTTCTTTTAATGGTATATACTTAGAACGATCATGCTGTGCTAAATCAATCATGACACGTAAAGCATAACGTCCTTTAGTTGATATCATCATAAGCATTCCTCCTTTTACATATACCTAGTATACTAGAGGGTTATAGGGTAAGTCAAGAATAATAAAAATCCATCATGACTGATAATTCATACTTGCTTGTTATATATGGTGTATAATGATTAATGTAAAAGGATGCATTAAATAGTGATCAACAGCTGTATAAGCTATATGTCAAATCAAAGAAAGGATGAGATATAACCAGAAACATTACATACACAAGTGCAACATATTTGGAGTTACTTTACTAATAGCCCGTTAATTTTTGTATGTTATAATATATAAACTCAAATACAAGGAGATTCTATGAAATCAAAAAAGATTATTGTAAGTATTGTTGTTTGTTTAGTCATTGCAGTTATTGCAGTATTTGTAGTACCTAGTTCTAGTTCTTATTTATCAGAA
>NZ_DBPF01000040.1:1994-5494 GCF_002299355.1 Catenibacterium sp. UBA627 | reverse complement strand
AAATTAAAAGATGTTGATTTTATAGATCATTTACCCGATGGTATACAGAAGTATGATGAAAGTAAAACACGTTATGGTTCACCTTCTTATACTGTTGTGATAAAGAATGATGCATATCGTTTCTATAGATTATCTAGTGAATCAGATGTACTTGTGACTAAATCAAATAAGAGTGATCAATCTCAAATAAAAGAATATGCGAGAATGAATAAAGATAACTATAAGAAACTTGCATCCTCAACACATTATACTGATTATGATCAATTAGATTACTGGAACTAACATAGGTATTCCTACCACATTTGTGGTAGGAATCTTTTTATTTGAACGTAAAAAAAAGAGAAGCCTCAGCTTCTCTCTTAAATAAATTATTCAGCAGCTTTACCGATGCAACCAAATACTTCCATTCTGTCTTTTACGCAGTCTCTGATAGCCTGAGCACCTGGAGCAAGTAATTTACGAGGGTCATAACCTTTACCCTGCTGATCTTTACCTTCTTCAATGTACTTTCTAGTAGCTTTCTGGAAGTATAACTGACATTCAGTGTTAACGTTGATCTTAGATACACCTAAGCCAATTGCTTTCTTAACCTGTTCATCAGGAATTCCTGAACCACCATGAAGAACTAATGGTAAGATACCAGTTTCTTTCTGGATAGCATCTAATGCTTCGAACTGTAAACCAGCCCAGTTTGCAGGGTATACACCATGGATATTACCGATACCAGCAGCTAAGAAGTCAACTCCTAAGTCAGCAATCATCTTACATTCTTTAGGATCTGCTACTTCACCCATACCAATAACACCATCTTCTTCTCCACCGATTGAACCTACTTCAGCTTCGATAGATACACCTTTAGCATGGCATAATTCAACTAATTCCTTAGTCTTTTCGATGTTTTCTTCGATTGAATAATGAGAACCATCGAACATGATTGAAGTGAATCCAGCTGCTAATGCTGCCTTAGCACCTTCATATGAACCGTGGTCTAAGTGTAATGCTACTGGTACAGTGATATTTAAAGATTCTACCATTGCTTTAACCATAGCAGCTACAGTTGTGAAACCTGTCATATATTTTGCGGCACCTTCAGATACACCTAAGATTACTGGTGCATTTAATTCCTGTGCTTCTAAAAGAATAGACTTTGTCCATTCAAGGTTATTGATGTTGAACTGTCCAACACCATAATGGCCTGCTTTAGCCTTTTTTAACATTTCTGTTGCGGAAACTAATCCCATAATATTATCTCTCCTTTTCTTTTATACTTCCATAATACTCTTTTTTCTTATCTATTACTAGAAAAATTAAAAGATGTAAACGTTTTTATTTTACTTTATTTTCTTTTTCATTTAGGAGGCTTAAAAAGCCTTCTATTTCCTTCTTTGTATAATAAGCAGGATTGTCATCAAGCATCTCTTTCAACTGCTTTTGATAGTCTTTTTGATAGCCAATACGCTTATTTAATAAGCGTATTGCTAGTGTTTGTTGATAGGCAATATCTGTATGAAGAAACTTCTTTAATTGTAAATTCGTATATTCACAAGCACAATCTAATGGAAGATCGTCTATATATCCCTGAAGTCTTAAACTATGCAGATCTTTCATCCAATGCCTTCTTTAACTGTAAACAAGCTTTTTCTACAGTACTTCTAGGACATGCTAAGTTAAATCTTTCAAAACCTGATCCTTCTTCACCAAACACATAACCTTCATCTAACCAAAGATGTGCTTTATTTAACATGAAGTCTTCTTGTTCTTCATTACTCATACCAAGTGTTCTCATATCCACCCAGGCAAGATATAAGCCTTGTGGATCAATTAAAGACACACCAGGACATTCAGTTTTAAGGAAGTGATCAAGATAATCCATATTCCCTTTAATATAATCTAGAAGTTGATCCACCCATTCATCACCCTTAGTATAAGCGACTGTTGTCGCAATAAATCCTAGTATTGTAGGATCAGAAATAGAATGACTCATCTTCACTTTCTTAAATTGGTTTCTTAGCTTTTCATCCGCAATAATAGCTGCAGAAGTCTGAAGTGCAGCTAAGTTGAATGTCTTAGATGCTGCAGTTAATATAATTGAAAAATTCTTATATTCAGGGTCTACTTCATAGAATGCGATATGCTTATGAGGCGCATAGACAAAGTCCATATGGATTTCATCCGATACTACAAAAACGTTATGTTTTTTACAGATATCTCCAATTGTTTTTAGTTCTTCTTTAGTCCACACTTTACCTACTGGATTATGTGGATTACAGAAGATCATCATCTTGACGTTTTCTTCTATAATCTTAGTTTCAAATGCTTTGTAATCAAGTCTATATTGGTTATCTTTTAGATCAAGAGGCATTCTTACCATACGTCTACCATTGTTTTTAATAGCACGATAGAATGGATAATAAACTGGTGTAAGAACCAAGACACTCTCCTCTTTTTTAGTATAAGCTTCTACTGCAAGATGAAAGGCAGTGACAACACCCGGTGTAGGGACAATCCAGTCTTTTTCAACATGGAAATCATGTCTACGTTCCATCCATCCTACAACACTTTCTAAGTATTCTTCTGGGATTGTACTATAACCATAAATACCATCTAACACACGTTTAGAGAGTGCTTCTGGAATATCTGGTAATGTCTTAAAATCCATATCTGCAACCCACATAGGAATCATATCAGGATCATCTGTATGACCAGAATCATATTTTGCGCAGTTTGTATGATGTCTATCATAGACTGTATCAAAATCATATTTCATCGTAGCACCTCCTGTTTATTAAACGCATCCTGTGAGAAGTGGAATAAGCCAATACCGACAGACTGTGCTAAGTTAAGTGAATCAATCGCATTCGTATGAGGAATAAAGACACTTTGTCCATATGTCATATAAATATCATCGAGTCCTGATGATTCATTTCCAAAGATCAGTGAATGAGGTGTCACAGGTTTCACCTGATGAATATTCTTAGCACCCTTCAACATAAATGGATAACATTGATGATCACCAAACTCTTTAAGATACTCATCAATGCTTTCATAATAATGAATACGTAAAGAAAATAATGCACCCATAGAAGAACGGACAACATGAGGATTAAAGATATCAACTGCTGGACGAATAATAGCTAAGTCCTGATAACCAAACCCTAACATTGTACGCATAATTGTACCCATATTACCCATATCCATAGGATTCACTAATACAATATGATTTCCCTTCTGCAAAGGTTCATAGAATGTTTTAAATACCCCGATTGCATAACAATTAGACTTTGGTGAAAGCTTATTGATTGTCGCATCATGCACATCAATAGGAATATGATGTAATGCACATAATTCCTTGATTTTAGGATATCCTCTGTTTTCTTCTATTGAAGAGTGTACAACCACTCTTTTCACAATATCTGGTTTATGCTCTAATAATTCTATTGTAGGAAAGACACCCAATGTATAAGAGGAGTCATCACCTTTTTTATATAACTTCATATTTT
>NZ_DBPF01000040.1:0-1971 GCF_002299355.1 Catenibacterium sp. UBA627 | reverse complement strand
TTTTCTCCTCTATGCATCTTCATTAATATTCTTAATAGTCTGTAATTCATCTTCCGCATTCTTTTTTAATGCTTCAAAGTGTTTATAATCTTGTTTAGCCCCTTTATCAATGAGTTCTAGTAGTTCACGATATTTTTCTACTACAACCTCCATTAATGATTCTTTTACTTTGTAATCTAATTCATCACGTGCCTGCTGATGAATACGATTTAATGATTTATATTGTTCTCTAAATACAAGGTCATAATCCACCTTTGATTTTCTAGAAAATAGTCCCATAAGTACTCCTCCTTCATCTTATTTATTATACTATAGAACACAAAAATAGTCACAAATAATGTGACTATTTAGTATTCGTTGCCATGACACCTACGAGTGGATGTGGCTGATATGGTTCTTCTAGATATTGTTTTTCTTCTTCGCTTAATTCAAGTTCTGTCGCAAGTACAGCTGTATCAACATGTTTAAGTTTAGTTGCCCCTACAACGGGTGATGCTACTTTAGACATCAACCAGGATAATGATACTTCACTCATAGAAACATGATGCTTTAATGCAAGTTCTTCTACACGTTGAATGATTTTTAAATCTAAATCACTTGATGCATCATATTTACCTCTCGCAAATGTATCTTTTTCAAGTCTTTGTGATGTTTCTCCAGGATGTTTTGCTAGACGTCCTGATGCAAGTGCACTATATGGTGTCATCGCAATACCTTGTTCATCACAATAACGCTTCATTTCTCTTTCTTCTTCTCTAAAGATCAGATTATAGTGTCCCTGAACACTTACAAACCCTTGTAAGCCTCTTTCTTTCGCAATAGTATTGGCAGTTGCTAATTGATATGCAAAACAGTTGGAAATACCTATTTCTTTGATTTTACCTTCTTTAATGAAGTCATTGAGTATTTCTAATGTTTCTTCAATAGGTGTTTGATAATCCCACATATGCATAATATAGAGATCAATATAATCAGTCTGTAGTCTTCTTAAACTATTATTCAAACACTCAGTTAAATATGTTCTTGAATCAATAGAATCATCACTCTTAGGGGTATACTTAGTCGCAATAATAACATCCTCACGATGTCCATACTCTTTAATAGCACGTCCTAAGTATTCTTCACTTGTGCCTGATTGATAAGCCATCGCTGTATCAAAGAAGTTGATGCCTGATTCTAAAGCATGGAAAATAATCTTTTTAGAGTCTTCATAAGGTAATGTCCAGGAATGCATACCTTGAGATGCATCTCCAAATCCCATACATCCTAAACAAACCTTAGAAACCTTTAATGAGCCAATCTGTGTATATTTCATAATTATTCCTCCTGGACTTATCATAATATATATAAGAATAAATAGCGAAAGACAAAAAGGTACTTCTATCCATAAGTAGACAAATAGCGGTCATTATCTATATGGAGAATGATCTTTCAATAAATCCTTTAAACCTAAGTAACGCATATGATTGATGTTGTCTACAAGTTCATCTATTGGCTCTTTCATACCATCTAGAATCCATTGAAGGACCATACAATGAGAGGCATTGGTATGGTAGAGTGTCGCAAATTTAAGTTCTTTTGATAATGGTTCTCCTATACAATATTCATGCCATTTTAAATCGAACGCTATACAATGGTGAAGCATATGCTTCTTTAATGAATTCTGTCCATCTATTAAACAGGCTTGTTCAACGAATGTTTCATATTTCTTTAAGCTGTTTAATGCCTGAGTGAGTGATAATTTAAAGTCAATAGACATATCTTCATCAAACTCATTCACAATCACTGTATCATAAACATAGGCAATAAGATCATTCTTATCTAGAAAATGATTATAGAATGTCTGTCTTGAGAGTTCAGTATCCTCTAGTAAGTCTGCCACTCAAAATGTGATTAAATATACTCACATCGAGATAATGTAAGTTCTCACGAACATTACTTACTATTTTATTGTGTATGCTTTCGATTGAC
>NZ_DBPF01000111.1:28870-32766 GCF_002299355.1 Catenibacterium sp. UBA627 | reverse complement strand
AATGTAACACGTGTGTAGTATAATAAAAGAAGGAATTTAAGGAAAATGAATCTAATAACTATCATAATTGTTTTAATTGTGATAGAATGGATTATATAAAAGAAAGCGATTACATTTTTTTAGGAGGAGATAGAGAAATGGGTAAAGAAATCGTTGCTATGATCCTAGCTGGTGGCCGTGGAACAAGATTAAAAGAATTAACTGCGAAAGTTGCTAAACCTGCTGTCTACTTTGGTGGTAAATATCGTATTATCGATTTCCCACTAAGTAACTGTGCCAATTCAGGTATTGATGTTGTAGGTGTTTTAACACAGTATGAATCAGTACTATTAGGAACTTATGTTGGTGCAGGCTCTAAGTGGGGGCTTGATGGTAATAACTCACTTGCTGCAATTTTACCAGCACGTGAAAGAGGCGAAGTTGGTGCAACTTGGTATGCAGGTACAGCTGATGCTATTTATCAGAATATTAGCTTCTTGGATCAGCATGATCCAGAATATGTATTAATCTTATCTGGTGACCATATCTATAAGATGGATTATGAAGAAATGTTAAATGTGCATAAGGAAAAAGGTGCAGATTTAACAGTTGCGGTATTAAATGTTTCATTAAAAGAAGCAAGTCGTTTCGGTATCATGAATACAGATGATAAAGGCTATATTTATGAATTCGAAGAAAAACCAGAAAAGCCAAAATCAACATTGGCTTCAATGGGTATTTATATCTTTAATTATAAAGAATTACGTAAATACCTTATCGCAGATGCTGCAGATGAAAATAGTAAGCACGACTTTGGTATGAATATTATCCCTAGCATGCTTGCAGATAAGAAGAAATTATATGCTTGGACTTTTGATGGCTATTGGAAAGATGTAGGAACTGTTGAAAGCTTATGGCAGGCAAATATGGACCTTCTTGATGATAAGGAACTTGACCTTTATAACATCAAGAAAGACTGGAAGATCTATTCAGAAGATACACTTGGTAAGCCTCAGTTAATTGGTGCACAGGCAAGTGTTAAGAATTCACTTGTAACACAGGGATGTGTTGTAAATGGTGAAGTTGAAGGATCAGTTCTATTCAGCAATGTTAACGTTGGTGAAGGTGCTAAGGTTATTGATTCAGTATTAATGCCTGGTGTTCTTGTTGAAGAAGGCGCTGTTGTCAAGAAAGCAATTATTGATGAAGGCGTTGTGATCAAAGCTGGAACAGTTGTGAATGAAGAAGCAGAAGAAGTCGCTTTAGTAAGTGGCAATAGCAGATAAGGAGTGAAGAGCAAATGGCAAATGTAGTAGGATTAATCAATTTACATACTGATATATCTTTGAAAGGATTAACAGAAAGACGTCCAGTTGCTTCAGTAAGCTTCTTGGGTCGTTATGGTATTATTGACTTTGTATTATCTAACTTTTCAAATTCTAATGTTGATAAAGTAGGTATTTTAGTAAAGGAAAAACCAAGATCATTATTAAAACATATTGGTTCTGGTAATGCATGGAACTTCAACTCTAAAAAGGGTGGTATTTCATTATTATATGATGAAAAGTATGCAAACAGCACTATGTACAACCATGATATCAACAATATGTTAGAAAATATTGCATTCTTAGAAAAATCTACTGCTGATTATGTAGTGATTTCTCCAGCACATATTATTACTACAATGGATTTCTCTGATGTGGTAGAAGCACATGAAAAATCTGGTTGTGATGTGACTGTTGTTTATAAGAAGATTAAGAATGCAAATGAAGCATTTATTGGTTCTGACTTCTTAAAGATTAAGGACAAGCAGGTTGTTGATTTTGAATTAAACAAAGGTAATCGCAAGGATCGCTCAATCTCACTTGAAACTTATGTTATTAATAGAAAAGCATTAATTAAGATGCTCAATAAAGCACAGAAAGTATCTGTATTTTATGATTTAAGAGATACTTTAAACTATCTAAAAGATGAAATGAAGATCAACGCTTATGAATATAAAGGATTTGCGAAGTGCATTGATTCATATGCAGCTTACTTCAAGACATCTCTTGAATTCCTTGATATTGATGTATCAACTCAGGCATTCAAGTCTAACTGGCCAATTTTCACAAATACTAACGATACACCACCTTCAAAGTATCTAAAAGATGCTGAAGTTAAGAGTTCATATATCGCAAACGGTGTATTTATCGATGGTGCTGTAGAAAACAGTATTTTAGGACGTAATGTTAAGATTGGTAAAGGTGCTGTTGTAAAGAACTCAATCTTATTCAGTGGTTCTTCAGTAGAAGCAGGTGCTCATCTTGAAAATGTCATTATGGATAAGGATGCTAAGGTTAAACATGTAAAAGAACTTCTTGGTGATCCAACTGATCCATTGTATGTTAAAGAAGGTGACATTGTCTAATGAGAATCGTCTTTGCTGCTGGTGAAGCACTTCCTTATATTAAATCTGGAGGACTCGCTGACGTTATCGGTTCTTTACCTAAGGAACTTGTGAAAAAAGGACATGAATGTTATGTCATTCTTCCAAAGTATCAGGATATTAAATTCCCTGAATCACTTGAATATGTGACTAACTTCTATTTATGGGTAGGATGGAGAAGATGCTATTGTGGTGTCTTTAAAGCAGTATATGAAGGTGTGACTTATTTCTTTGTAGATAATGAACAGTATTTCAGAAGACCTGGTTTATATGGTTATGATGATGATTATGAAAGATTTGCATTCTATGACTTTGCAGTTCTTGAATGTTTATCTCGTTTAGATATCATGCCAGATATCTTATCATTACATGACTGGCAGGCGGCAATGATTGCGCCTCTTTATAAAGAAAGATATTGCTATTATGACTATTATGGAAATGTGAAAGTAACTTTCACAATCCACAATATCGCTTATCAGGGTAAATGTGATCCATTCTTATTGAATGACTTATTCGGTTTAGATAATTACTTATATTACAATGGTAATGTACGCAATGATGATTGCATGAATATGATGAAAGCAGCAATTCTTTATTCAGATGCAATTACAACTGTTTCTCCAACATATGCTCAGGAGATTTTAACAGATGCTTATGGTGAAGGATTACAGAGTATCCTTGCTATGCGTCGTGATGATCTTTATGGTATTTTAAATGGTATCGACTATGATACAAACAATCCAGAAACAGATCCAAATATCCCTTGCCATTTCAATGCAAATAGCGTTTATACAGAAAAGGTAAAAGATAAGCTTGCATTACAGGCTGAAGTGGGATTGCCACAGGATCCTGATGTAGCACTTATTGGTATTGTTACACGATTAACATGGCAAAAGGGTCTAGACTTGATTCTTAACCGCATGGAAGAACTTCTACAGAGAAAGGTTCAGCTTGTTATTCTTGGTGCGGGCGATAAGAAATATGAAGAACCATTAAAAGAAATTGCTGGATTTGGTAATCCAAAGATTTCATTACAGTTAAAGTATGATTTTGGTTTATCATGTCGTATTTATGCAGGATGTGATATGTTTTTAATGCCTTCATTATTTGAACCATGCGGATTATCTCAGATGATGTCATTACGTTATGGTACAATTCCTATTGTAAGAGAAACAGGTGGATTAAAAGACAGTGTACAGCCATTTAATGAATTTGATGGTACTGGTACTGGATTCAGTTTTGCTAACTATAATGCGCATGAAATGATGGACATTATTGATTATGCATTACATATCTACTATGATGAAAAAGATCAATGGAATGGTTTGATTTATCGTGCTATGACTGAAAAATTAGACTGGGATCGTTCAGCAGATGAATACTTAAGAGTATTCGGTTCATTACTTGGTTAATACAAAGATGGAGGATTTCCTCCATCTTTTCGTTTTTAGGAGATGATGAATATGAGCTTATTAGACAAAGTTAAAGA